>CAZMDD010000016.1:0-5288 GCA_964565065.1 uncultured Caldilineales bacterium
CTTCGTGTCTTCGTGGTTTCTAGCCGGGCTACCTTAGTAGTAACGATTATTTATTTTTTGGCAATGGCAATGATGCTGGTTCCAATGGGCAACGGGAAGCGCTTGAGCATGGCCACCTCAACCTTGCCCACCCATTCCAGAATAGCATTCAGCAGGGGTGGGGTGGGCTCCATCTCCACCTGATACGCATCATCATCAAAATGGGGCGACGACATATCGGGCTCTTTGCCCAGCCACTTGCGCAGCAAAATCATGCCCGCGCCCAGAGGGAAGATGAGAAAATTGTTGTAGCCGCAGTAAGGCACTTCCCAGCCTGCAGCTTCCAGCTTTTGCTTGAGCTCCGGCGCAGTGTAACGCCGATGGTGCAGATTAATCACATCGTTATGACTCCACAACCACATAAACGCGGGCACAGTGACCAGCATAGTTCCGCCTCGCTTGGTCACACGAAACGTTTCATCCAAAACCGCTTTTTCATCTTCGATATGTTCCACTGTGTCCAGCAGGGTGACGATGTCAAATTCACCATCTTCAAAGGGCATGGCTGTGGCATCGCCCTGACGCACATCCCAGCCGCGCGCATTGGCCACGGGAATGGGCTTTGGATTGTATTCCAGGCCCACGATTTCATCGCCATATTGCGCCAGATTGTGCATCATGTTGCCTGCGCCCGCGCCCACATCCAGCACTCGTCGCCCGCGTTTGCCGGGCCCGGCGTATTTATCCAGCAGCGCCAAAATAGCACGGGTACGTGAGGCAAACCACCAGTGTTTATCTTCTTCGATTTGTGTGAGCATGGGGGTGTGGGGCATGAAAAAACTCCTTTGGATTGCAGTTAGCTATTGGGGAACAGATGTGAACGGGTAAGGTGTCAGTCCAGTTTGGATGATTCTGCGCTGGCTGTCAAGTTTGCGGAGGTTGCGGGCGCACGATGAGGCTGCGGTGCTTTAAAACGCGTACTTGGCCCGGGCGTCCCCCTTTGATTTTTCGTAGATGGCGGCGCCGCGTGACAATGACCGCGGCTTTGGTATTCTGACGGGCCTGCGATTGCCACGCCACCCAGGCTGCAACCTGAACAATGTCCGCTTCGGGCACATCCCGGCCCTGAGTACGGATGATGGCGTGCGAGCCCGGTACATCCTGGGCATGCAGCCAGATGTCATCAGGTCGGGCCATTTGCCAGGTGACGCGTTCATTTTGCAGCGCATTGCGCCCGATAAAAACTTCGTAGCCCTGAGTTGTGGTGAGATGGATGGGGTGGGAGCGAGCAATTTTGGCCCGCTTTTTACCTGTTTCTGCCACCAGACCTGCGGCCAGCAGTGCCTCCCGCAATTCTTCCAGTTGCGGCGTGTTATCGGCCAGATGAGCATCACTTTCCAATTGCGCCAGCCAGGCCAAATCACGGTCAGCCGCGGCCAGCAGTGGCGGAATTTTGGCCGCAGCTCGTTTCATTTTGCGGTAGCGGGCAAACAGGGCCTGAGCGTTCTCGCTGGCGCTCAGGGTGGGCTCCAGCGGAATTTGCAAAACGCCATCGCCGGTATCCACCACAAGCTGGCGGTCGCCCGGTTTGACCTGCCAGGCATAGGCCAGCAACCATTCGCCCTGGGTGCGCAGATGCTCAATTTCTGCTTCTCCCACAGCTTGCTCGCCCAGGCTGATGCGGCGTCCCTGCACCTTTTTGCGGGCCTGGTGGATGAGTGCCAACACTTGCTGGCGTTGGCCCGCGTAGCTATCGTGTCCCAATGCAGCCTGATAAAAAATCTGAGCGGCCTGATTGATGCTGCGATACGTGTTCCATCGGCCCAGATGCGTCAGCTCGTAGGGCGCAAAGGCCTGTGGTTCCCCGGCATCGTCCAGCGCGATGCTGGGAGCCCAGCCACCTTGCCGGGGCAACGAACGTGCCCAATCCAACACATCGGCCAGGCCTGCTGCGCTCACATTGGGATGCGCCACCCGGGCTTGCCTCTTTCCGGTGGCCCGAAACACCAGCTCTCGCGCCAGCAGGGGGCTCAGTCCGGCGATTTGTGCCACCAGGGCCCGCCACAATGGTTTGTCGGCGGGCGTTTGATGCAGCAATCGGGCGCAATCGCGTTCTTGCACCGCAGCAAGGGGCCATTTGTTTTGCTGTGCGGGAGGGGGTTGATAGGTGCGTCCCGGCAGCATGACCCGCTGCGAGTGCGATGAATGCTGAAATGTGCGCAACGAGCTGATGATTTTCTGGCGCTCATCCAGTAGCAAAAGGTTGCTCCAGCGGCCCATGATTTCGGCTACCAGCACACTTTTTTCTTGCCGGGGATGCGCAAAATGTAGCGTGAGAACCCGTTCCCAGGGAAGTTGCTGCACCTGGGTCAGTCGGGCGCCGCGCAATCGTTTGCGAGTTTGCAGCAGTAGGGGCGTATCGGTGGCCAGGCCACGGCGGGCCTTTTGCGCCAGCAGATGAATCCTGGGGGCCTGCGGCTCGATGCTAAGCAACAGCCAGTGGCGCTGCCCGGGGCGATAGATTTCCAGGGCCAGGCTGTTCGGGCCCGGCTGCACAACAGCTTGCACCCGGCCCTCTCGCAACGTTTCATCCAGCTCGCGGCGTACCGCAGCCAGGGTAATGGCATCCATGCCTCATTGTATCACACTTGGCCATGGCGTCCGGTGCAACTTGTTGGAATTTTTCTTACATATGGTACAATCTAAGCGTAGGACAGCAGTTGTCCAACAAGCTTTGAACGTTACTACTAAGGTAGCCCGGCTAGAAACCACGAAGACACGAAGCCACAAAGGCACAAAGAAAGAAAAAGTTATGAAATGCTTGGTGTTCTTAGTGTCTTTGTGGTGATTGAAGTCGGGTACGTTAGTCGTTACCTTTGAACAATTTATTCACCTAAATGAGTCATCATTCACCACAGGAGAGATGCCCAGTGGAATTGAACGGCACGTACACCTTTGATGCGCCCCGCGAAGTCATTTGGGACGCGTTGATGAACCCTGAAGTTTTGGCAAAGATTTTGCCTGGCGTTGAAAAGCTGGACAAAATTAGCGACACCGAGTTCGAGGGGGTGATGAATGTCCGCGTAGGTCCGGTGCAGGGGAAATTCAAGGGGACAGTAGTTTATTCCGATGTTCAGGCTCCTGAGCGCTTTCACATGGAAGTCAAGGGCCGAGGTGCTGCCGGTTTTCTGAAAGGGGGAGGCGACGCCTCGCTCATCGAAGAAGATGGTAAAACTGTGCTGACTTATGGCGGCTCGGGCGACGTAGGAGGTCGCATTGCGGGCGTAGGGCAGCGTTTGGTAGAAACCACCGGCAAATCCATTGTGCGGCAAGGATTAGAAAGCCTGGATCGCCTGACGCAGGCGCAATTGCAACCCGCTCTCCCCGATGAGGCCATCGCCGATGATGTGGCGGTGCGCTCTGAAGCTGCGTCCGCCGATTATGCGCCCCCCAGTGAGCTGGAGGTGGCGTTAGGTGTTGCCAAAGATATTTTCGAAGAATATGTGCCCGAAGAGCAGCGCCCGCTGGCTTTGGGGCTTTTGGGCGCTATGGTTCTTTTGATGGCTGCATGGCTTCTGAAACAGCTTTTCAGCGATTAACGGTGTCAGAGGTCATAGGATTGCACGATCAATTTTGATGGAAATTATGCAACGATTCACCGCAAATGCAGAAAGCCATCACGAAAATCTGTACGATCTGTGGTTGCCATGGCGCCGAATCCCTTTTTGCCGTTGGGCAAAATACCCAGGCACTTTTCTCAAGTTTCAAATACGCATCTATTTAACAAGCAACGATACAGCCTGCTGCTCTGAGCTGCTGCGAACCATGGACACAAGCCTGTATCGTTACCATACATCTTTATTTGCAGGTGGTAAATGATAGCGTCATGCTATTTGTGCCACCTGTCCCTTTTGTGACTGTTTACCTCCCTCCTGGAAGAACCGCTAAGGTTATCAAGGTGCGACCGTGGTGCCTTTTTTGCGGTATCTTGTTACTGCTAAGGTAGCCCGGCTAGAAACCACTAAGACACGAAGCCACAAAGGCACAAAGAAAGAAAAAGTTTTGAAATGCTTGGTGTTCTTAGTGTCTTTGTACCTTTGTGGTGATTGAAGTCGGGTACGTTAGTCGTTACGGTATCTTTGTAACAAAACAGTAGGCAGAGGCTTTTACAGTCATCCCTTTTACATAAAGACGAGATATCTATGACAGCTATCCAATCAGAAATTCGACGTGGTGCTTATTACGATTCAGTTATTTTGATGCAATTACAGCGAGAGTTGGCTGGTTTGCCCGGCGTTTTAGACGCGGGTGTTGTGATGGGAACTGATGCCAACAAGGATATTCTCTTTCAGAGCGATTTGCTTACTGCCGAGGCTCGGTCTGCGGCTGCGGATGATCTGATCATTGTGGTCAAAGCTGAGGATGAAGCAACGGCAGCAGATGCGGTGACCAAAGTAGATGAACTGCTGAGTCAGCGCCGTTCCGGTTCTGACCAGCAAGGTTATCGTCCCAAGTCGTTGGATTCGGCGGCCAAGATGTTGCCGGAGTCGAACTGGCTGCTGGTTTCGGTGGCCGGGCAGTACGCCGCGGGCGTAGCCCACGAGGGGCTGGACCTGGGCAAGCATATCTTCCTCTTCAGCGACAATGTTTCGCTGGCAGATGAGGTGGACTTGAAGCAAAAGGCCCGGGACAAGGGCTTGCTGGTCATGGGGCCCGACTGCGGCACCGCCATCGTCAACGGCGTGGGCCTGGGCTTTGCCAACCGCGTGCGCAAAGGCCCCATCGGCGTGGTCGCTGCTTCGGGCACGGGCCTGCAACAGGTCACCGCCCGCATCCACCAACTGGGCTCGGGCGTCAGTCACGGCCTGGGCACCGGCGGTCGGGACCTGAAAGAGGATGTCGGGGCCATCACTGCGCTGCAAGGGCTGGACATCTTCAAGCGCGATCCTGAGACCCAGGTCATCGTGCTTATTTCCAAACCCCCAGCCGAAAGTGTGGCCCGGGCGCTGCTGCGCGCGGCCAAGGCCACTGGCAAACCGGTGGTGGTCAACTTCATCGGCTTCGAGCCCGAGAAGATGGTGGATGGCAACATCTACTTTGCCCGCACCCTGGATGAAGCCGCTGAGCTGGCAGTGCAGCTGCTGGATGAGGCGAGGGCTGCCGCCGAAGCGGAACCGCTGCCCTTCGCACCGGGCCAGAAGTATCTGCGAGGGCTGTTCTCCGGCGGAACCCTGGCCTACGAGGCCCTCTTCATCCTGAGGGATATGCTGCCCAATCTATACGCCAATCTGCACATGGCAGGCGTGCGC
>CAZMDD010000017.1:0-15686 GCA_964565065.1 uncultured Caldilineales bacterium
ACTCAGGTGTAAAATGAATTATCATTCAATTAACGAATAAGGATTCAAAAAATGAAATCACGTTCACAAAGACGCCGCGACCGCCGTCGGCAAGCACTCATCAACGCAGCGCAACAACTCATCGCTCAAAACGGCATTGCCAGTTTAACCGTGCTGGATGTAACAGATCTGGCCGATATGGCTGTGGGCAGTTTCTACACCTACTTCCCCAGCAAAGAAGCCCTGCTGGAAGCTGCCATCTGGGAAGACATGGAGGGCCTGGGGCAACCTGACCCCAACTGGGCCCAGGGCGGCATTTCGCCGAATCAATTACAAGGGGTGCAATTGCTTCGCACACTCAAATTCTTCGAGGAGCATCGGGCGTTGATGCAGGCGGTGTTCGGGCCCGGCGGCTCGCCCGAGCAATTCTACCGCGGCATCCGCATGATGGAACGAGGCATCACCGAAAGTCTGGAGCTCATGGGCTTTGTTCCCGCAGAGCGCATCGACTGGATCGCCACGCTGCTGGGCGGCATTGTTAGCGGCGGCATCCGCTACCTGCTGGACCACCCCGAAGTCTCGGCAGAAGAGATGACTGGACGCATTATGAGCCTTTTGCGCCCACTGACCGATTACACCCTGGCACAACCGGAGGCCTAGTCATGTCCTTGCGGCGGTTGTGGGCCATCATGCACAAAGAATTCCGGCACATATTGCGCGACCGGCGCATTTTGCTCATGGTGACACTCTCCCCCGCCATCATGCTCATCACCTTTGCCTACGTCTTCAGCTTCGACATCACGCCCAGCAAAATAGCCATCTACGATCAAGACCACAGCGCCTACTCGCGCAACCTCATGGCTGCCCTGAGCCACGACCATCAACTCATCCCCATGGGCGAAGTGGCCCGCTACCACGATCTCGAAAAAATGATGCAGGCCCGGGCCATCAAGCTCGGCATCATCATTCCCGCCGGATTCGGCAAAGACCTGGCCGCGGGCCAACGCACCGACATCCAAATCATCGGCGATGGCTCAGACCCCATCAACACCGGGGCCCAACTGGCCATCCTTTCTCATCGCATCGAGACATGGGCGCAACCATATCAACGCATCGAGCTACGCAAACCGGCAGAACTGCGTAGTCTCACCCTCTACAATCGTGATAGCAAAAGCCGCTGGAGCATGGTTCCGGCCCTGCTGGCCATTGCCATGATTTTACCCAGCATGGCCATTGCCGTGGCCATGGCCCGAGAACGGGAGCTGGGCAGCTTTGAAAGCCTGGCTGCCACCCCGGTGGAAGCCAGCGAATATGTGCTGGGAAAACTGCTACCCTACATCCTTTTTGGTGTCCTCAGCGCAGCCATTGCCGTGGGCATTGGCGTGCTGTGGTTTCAGGTTCCCCTGCGCGGCAGCCGCCTGAATTTATTGGGCTTCACCCTGCTTTACCTGTGGGCCACCCTGAGCATCAGCGGCATGATTGCCAGCTTCATCGCCAACCAGAGCACCGCGCTGCGAGCTGTTCTGCTCCTCTTCCTGGTTCCCAGCTTTTTCCTCACCGGGCTCATCATTCCCATTGACGAAAACGCCAAAATGATTTCCTACGCCCTGCCCGCCACCCATTTCATCGCCATCAACCGCGGCCTTTTTCTCAAAGGCCTGGGGTGGGGTCCGCTGGGATTTCACAGCTTCATGTTGCTGACCATGGGACTCTTCTCCACCCTTTTCACCATTCTCAGCTTTCGAAAGCGGGTGGGATGACATGCTGCGACAAATCATCAACATCGCCTGGAAAGAATTCCTGCAAATTCGGCGGGATACCTTTTTGCTGCTTTTTCTGCTGCTGGCCCCCACCATGCAGCTAACGCTCATCTCGCAAAACACCTCGCGCGGGTTGCGCGATGTGCCTGTGGCTGTACTGGATTATGACCAATCAGCGCTCAGTCGGGAATTCGTGCAGGAAATCGCTGTCACCAAAGAAATGATCGTGCGCTATCATCCCCGCAGCCAGCACGAATTGCAGCAGCTTCTGGATGACAACCTGGCCCAGGTAGGCATTGTGATCCCTCACGGTTTTCAGCGACAATTCCACAATTCCGTAGGCGACCCTGCGCAAATTCAGGCCCTGGTAGATGGAACCAACATCATGATTGGTGCCAACACCGAGCCCGTACTCAACGGCGTGCTGGGGCAACTCTTCCAGCGCCACGCGCTCATGCCCCCGGGCCTGGAGATGGGGGGCGTGCAGGTTTACACCCGGGCCTTGTTCAATCCCACCTTCGACATCCAATGGTTCATCATCCCCAGCACCGTGGTTTTCATCATCTACCAAGGCGCGCTGGTACTGGCTGCCACCGGCTTTGTACGAGAAAAAGAAGGGGGCACACTGGAACAACTGCTCATCACCCCCATTCGGCGGCTGGAGCTGATTATCGGCAAGGCGCTGCCCCCAATAGTGCTGAGCATGGGCAACTTCCTTATTCTGATGGCTGTAGAAACCTTCATCTTCCACATTCCCATTCATGGCAGTTTTCCGTTGCTAACATTGCTAACACTGCTTTCAGTCATCGCCATTGTGGGTGTGGGCACAGTCATCTCCATTGTTACACAAAACCAACAGCAAGCAGTACTTTTGGTTTTCCTGCTTTCGATTCTAGAAGTCACCATCAGCGGCTACATGCTGCCCGTTGAAAATATGCCCCTGCTGATGCGCTGGTTCGCCCAAATTTCAGCCTTGCAACACTTTATGACTGCCAACCTGGCCATCATCTCACGGGGCGCCACCCTGAAGATGATTTCCCCCAACCTTCTGGCCATCTCCGGCATCATCCTGGCCACCTTTGTCGCTGCCTGGCGAGCCTTCAGCCGCCACATCGCCTGATTCACCATGAACGCCATCCACACCCACAATCTTTGCCGCAGCTTTGGCAAAACCCATGCCGTGCAAAACTTGACCCTGGACATCGAACCTGGTGCGGTCTTTGGACTCATCGGGCCCGATGGCGCGGGCAAGACCACCACCTTGCGCATGTTGGCAGGCGTGCTCCGCCCCGATGCTGGCCGGGCCCAGGTTCTGGCGCATGATGTCATCAAAAATCCCGAGGCCCTGCGTTCGAAAATCGGCTACATGCCCCAGCAATTCAGCCTTTACGGCGATTTGTCGGTGCTGGAGAATCTGCAATTCTTTGCCCAAATCTATCGCATCCCCCGGGCGCAGCAGGATGAGCGCATCGCCCGCCTGCTGAAATTTGCACAACTTACCCAATTTAGCCACAGGCCCGCGGCCAAACTCTCGGGCGGGATGAAGAAAAAGTTGGGGCTGGCCTGCGCACTCATCCACAACCCCCAACTTTTGCTGCTGGATGAGCCCACCAATGGCGTTGATCCTGTTAGCCGCCGCGAATTCTGGGACATCCTCAGCGATTTGCATCTGCAAGGTGTCACCATTCTCATCAGCACCCCCTACATGGATGAAGCAGAGCGTTGCACCCAAGTGGGTTTGATGTTCCGCGGCCAACTCATCCGCCAAGGCCAGCCCGAAACGCTGCGATTGCTGGCTCCGGGCCAAATGCTGGTGCTTTACACGTCCAACCTGGCCCGGGCCGAAACCCTACTGCCCCAGTTTCCTCACTATCTCAGCCACCAGCGCTATGGCGACCGCCTGCATCTTTTTGTGCCCGATGCCAACCAGGCCATGCCACAACTTCGCAGCTTTCTGCAAAGGCACCAACTTCCCATCGAAACCCTCTACCAGGATGAGCCGCGGCTGGAAGAAGCCTTCATCCATCTCATCCGCCAGGCCCGGCAGGAGGAACCGGCATGAATGCGCCCCACATTGCCGTACAAGCCCAGGGCCTGACCCGAAAATTCGGTGATTTTGTGGCAGTGGATCATCTCAGCTTTCAGGTGGCCACCGGTGAGATTTTCGGATTTCTCGGACCCAACGGCTCCGGCAAAACCACCACCATCCGCATGTTGCTGGGACTCATGGCCCCCACTCAGGGCAGCGCCCACGTGCTGGGCATCGACATTGCCAAAAAGCCAGAGGCCATTGCCCGCCGCGTGGGCTACATGAGCCAAAAATTCAGCCTTTATCCCGACTTGACCGCTGACGAAAACCTTAGCTTTTACGGGCGGGCCTATGGCTTGCGGGGAGGACAACTAACCCGCCGCAAAGATGAGGTTTTGGAACTCATCGGTCTGAGCCAGCGACGCCACCAGCTTACCGCCAACCTGGCCGGAGGCTGGCAACAACGCCTGGCCCTGGCCGCGGCCATCCTGCATCAGCCTGAGCTGCTCTTTTTGGATGAGCCCACCGCAGGAGTCGACCCTGTTAGTCGTCGCACCTTTTGGCGCCTGCTTTACGAGCTGGCAGCCAAAAAAACCACCATTTTTGTCACCACCCACTACATGGACGAAGCGGAACAATGCCATCGCCTGGCCTTCATCCACCGAGGCAGGCTCATTGCCATGGGCCCGCCCAGCACCATCAAGCAGGAACGCATGCCTGGCGACGTCGTAGAAATCATCTGCCAGCAGCCTCAGGCGGGCGTGCGCGCCTTACGCGAGGCTGGCTTTGCAGATGTTGCACTGTACGGCAGGCGCATCCACATCGCCGATAAAGCGCTGGCCCCCCGCCTGGCCGAAATCCAACATCTGCTGCATCAGGCCGGGGCCCAACCCCACACCGTCCGCATCATTCCTCCCTCGCTGGAAGATGTTTTTATTGCCAATGTGCGCGAAGGAAACCAAACCTCATGAGAAAAACATTGCCCCTGCTTTTACTGCTTTTACTGCTTGCAGCCTGCTCCGGCACAGCCAGCGCCCAAAACGATTCAGACGTGACCGGCTTTTTGGAGGCCGATACGCTGGATTTGGCCCCCGAAACAGGTGGGCGCATCACCACCCTGTTGGTGGATGAAGGGGACACGGTGGCTGCGGGGCAATTGCTGGCCCGCCTGGATGGCGAACTGCTGCGCTTGCAAATTGCCCAGGCCGATGCCGACGTTGCCGCGGCTCGGGCCCGGCTGGCCCAACTCAACGCCGGAGTCTCATCGCAAGAGATTGCCCTGGCTCAGGCCCGATTGGCCCAGGCGCAAATTGCCCACCAGGCCGCCAAAGAAGCGCTGCAAGATGCCATTCTGCTGCGCGACACGCCCCAAGAGCTGGATGTGCGCATTGCCCAGGCCCAGGGCGCACTGCGTGAGGCTCGGGCCCAGGCTGACGCGGCCCAGCATCAGGCCCAAGCCGCGGACTGGGAAGCCGAGATGTGGCAAAACATCGTCCATGACCTGAGTCAGAAGCAACGCGTCACCCTGCCCAATGGCCAGGTCATCGAAGTCGATGCGCCCGCAGAACAGAAACATGAAGCCCAGGTGCAATGGCAACTTGCCAGCAACAAAGCGTGGCAGGCTTGGCAACAGGTGGCGCAAGCTCAGGCAGCCAGCAAACAAGCACAAGTGGCGCTCAACGACCTGAAATCGCAACGCCAAAATCGCCAACAGGCAGAAGTGCAGGTTGTAGCTGCCACCAATGCCAGCGATGCGGCTGAGGCCAGCGTTCGCCAGGCCCAAGCTGCGCTGGACGCTCTGCAAGCAGGCCCCGACAAAGCACAGATTCAGGCAGCCGAAGCCGCGGTGGCGCAGGCCCAGGCAGCCCGTGAAGCACTGGCTGTCCGGGCCTCGCAACAAGAAATCTATGCCCCATGCGATGGCATCATCTCCGCCCGCTACTTCTCTGCCGGAGAAATCATCGCTCCCGGACAAAAACTGCTCACCCTCATGCAGCCCCAGCAACTGCACATGACCATCTACCTGCCCGCCAGTCGCATTGGCAGCATTGCACCGGGCCAAACCTTCCCGCTCAGTGTCGAAAGCGCACCGCAACAGCACTATCAAGCACAGGTCATCGCCATCGCCGACACCCCCGAATTCACCATGCGCCAATCGCAAAACATCGCCGAGCGGGCCGCGGTGGTCTATGCCGTAACCCTGCGTGTGCCCACGCCCGACACACATCTTCGCCCCGGACTCCCTGCCGTGATTACCCTTCATACCCCCGAATCGCCATGAAAAAACTACGCACCCTCCTCATCACCCTTTTGGTGGGATGCAGCATCTTACTGGTGGCTGGCATCCTGCTCATCCCCACCCGCGTCGAAACGCTCTGGCAGCAACTAGGCCTGCCCCCTGCCCCTCTGACTCAGGTCAATCAATGGCTGGGACGCACGCCCGAGCAGCAGGGCATTCAGCTTTATGGCACGCTGGAGGCCCGAACATTGCTGGTGATGAGCGAAATCAATGGTCAGGCCATCGAAGTTCTGGTTGATGAAGGGGATACGGTGGTCACGGGCCAGCCGCTCATCCACCTGCAACCAGACACCGTGCAGGCGCAAGTGGCCGCGGCTCGGCAGAGCGTGGTGGCAGCGCAGGCCGCCCGCGATGCCGTAGCCGCGGGCCCGGACGAAAATCAGCAAGCACTGGCTGAACAAACCATTGCCGCAGCGCAAACCCAGGTAAGCAATGCCCAACGTCAATTGCAGCAAATGCAATCGATGCTGGCTCATCCCCAAAGCATCGAAAGTCAGATTGCGCAAACCACAGCGCTGATTGCTGTGGCCAAGGCGGGCGCAGAGGCCGCGCAGGTGAGCATCCGCCAGGTAGAAAATCTCATCGTCGAGGCGCAAAAGGATGGCTCACGAGAGGGCAAATACAAATTGAACATCTTGCAAGAACAAAAAGCTGCCGCCCAGGCCAATCAACAGGGAGCGCAGGCCCGGGTGGAGACTCTTTATCGCACATTAGCCTTGCTGCGAGCCATGCAAAAACAGCCTCTGGCCCTGGAAGCGCAAGTGCATCAGGCAGAAGGCCAGCTCAGCGTGGCCCAGGCAGCCCTGGTCACAGCCCGGGCTCAGGCCGATGCACAACTTGCTCCGCCCCGGCCCGAAGTGATTGCCGTAGCCCAGGCCCAGGTGCAAAAGGCGCAATCAGCCCTGGCCCTGGCGCAATGGCAGGAGCAAAGACTAACCATCACCGCGCCCGCAGCGGGCCAGGTGCAGGAAAAAATGTTGTCAGCGGGCGAGCTGGCACAAGTGGGGCGTCCCCTGCTGAGTCTGGCTCAAACAGATCCCATCGAGTTGTGGGTTTATGTTCCGCAGCAAGTCTTGCACCGCATTCACCTGGGACAGCGGTTGCCCGTGGCGGTGTTGGCGCTACCGCGCGAACCTGTGACCGGGGAAGTGTTTTTTATCGCAGCCCAGGCGCAATTCCGCCCCAACAACGTTCTCAACCCAGATGATCGCGGCGACATGGTTTTTCTGGTTAAACTCAGCCTGCCCAACGCCAAAGGATTGCTAAAACCGGGCATGCCCGCCGATGTTCTGTTGGGAGATTGAAGATTCACGGTTGGGGGTAGCTCAGGCAGCCGCTGCGCAGCGGGCCAGCGGGCCAGAGGTCAGTGGTCAGTGGGCCAGTGGTCAGTGGGGCAGAGGTCAGTGGGGCAGAGGTCAGTGGGCAGAGGGCAGTGGGGCAGAGGTCAGTGGTCAGAGGCCAGTGGCCAGAGGTCAGTGGGGCAGAGGGCAGCGGGACAGAGGTAAACCGCCAGCTCCTCCGTCGAAAAAACGTGTCCAGGCGAGTCTGTGACTCGGCGGGTTGTCCGCCTAACCGCCCTCGCCCGCGGCTGAAGCCACGGGCTACGGTTGCAAAGCCCCGCTGGGGCTACCCCCTCCCCGGCCCTCCCCCGCCCGCTCATTTTCCATCGCTCGCAGGGGAGGGAGCCATCTGCTGGCAGCGTTTCGTAGTCAACCGCCAGCTCCTCCCACCGTGAGGCCCCAGCCTAAACGGGGGGAGGCCGGGAGGGGGGCAAAATGCTCGCCGCAGGCTGGTTTGCCACTACCCCTCCATCGAAAAAAACGCGTCCCGGCGAGTCTGCGACTCGGCGGGTTGTCCGCCCAACCGCCCTCCGCCCGCGGCTGAAGCCACGGGCTACCGTTGCCAAGCCCCGTCGGGGCTGGGGAGCCATCCGCGGGCGGCGTTTCGCAGTCAATCGCCAGCTCCTCCGTCAAAAAACCGCTTCCAGGCGAGTCTGCGACTCAGCGGGTTGATCGCGCGCACATCATGCGCCCGCATGCCCGTGTGCGCGCCCACACGCCTCCGCCCGAGACTGAAGCCACGGGCTACCGTTGCCAAGCCCCGTTGGGGCTGCCCCCTCCCCTCCCCCTAAAACCACAGCTCCAGCAAAAACTGCACGCGCTCAATAAGCAGCGTCAGACGCGCACCCACGGTGCTGCCCACCAGCGCCCCCAAAGCCAGCATCAGCGCCCAATAGCCCAGCAACTGCCAACCTGAAAGCAGCCAACGCCCGAACGATTGCTCCTCATCCAACAACCGCGCCTCATCGGGACTGGGCAAAAGATAAAGCAACACTCCCAAACTGGTCAAGGTGGCCAACACGATGCTCAATAAATCCAACGCTGGCACCGACGCCACAAACTGCAACTTCTCGACAGCCATGAGTTGTGGCAGCAACGAACCTCGCATCATGCCCGCCAGCGCCAAGGCCCCACCCACACCCGCAGTAGTCCCCAACGGCAACAATCCCCAGACGCGCACAGCCTCATGCGTAGCAAAACGCAGCGCCATCAGGCCAATCATCAGCACCGAAACCAGCACAATGGCCAAATGCAGCGGATTTTGCAACTCGCGGAATGAAAACGCGGGCAGCAGCACCTGTCGAAGAATAATCGCCGCCACATAACCAGCCCCTGCACCCAGCAGCAAATGCGAGACCCAGCGAAACACCGCATGAGGATACACCACCCTGCTAAAAATGGCCAGGGTCAAAAGTGTCGCCAAAAGGATGCCAAGAGTCGTAGTCATAATCAGGAACGGAACCTACCAACAATAGAGCGCAGCGCAGCCAGTAGCACCACGCCCAAAATGAAAAATAAGGCCAATGTTTGGGCCGTAACCTGCGCCCGTGCCGGGCCCACCTGATTCAACAATGACTCATAAGCCAACGCATCGGGATACCCGGCCAGCAGCGCCCGAATTTGCCCCGACTGCTCATAGGGACGCAAACTGGGCGCAATGGCCCCAGAAGCAGCCACCAGCAACCGCGATGACGACCGCACCGCCACCTGCTCAATCCAATGCCGACTGCTGGCATAATCTGCACTGAACTCGATGACAAGATCAAAACGCTCCACTGTCTCATCCTGACGCATCCCCGTGGCCTGGGCGCTCATGCTGGGTTGACTAGAAGCCAGCACCGGCGAAAGCGCCAACGATCGCAATGCCAGCGCATCACCCGGGATAAATCCCAACGAGCTGGGCGCGGGCCCCAGACTACGACTATCCAATGCTTGCCATCGAGCGCTAAAAGCCATCGCATCTGTCGCCACATCGGGCCCAAAGGGCCGCAAACTCATAGACACAATTTTAACGCCCCGACGC
Organism: uncultured Caldilineales bacterium; assembly: GCA_964565065.1. Taxonomy (GTDB): domain Bacteria; phylum Chloroflexota; class Anaerolineae; order J102; family J102; genus M2005. The sequence continues at coordinate 9,431 of CAZMDD010000017.1, forward strand.
TGCAAGTGATGCAACAAGGGCTGCGCCAACAAACGCATCTCGCCCTGAGTGGCTGGGTCATAATCCCAGGCCACAAGCACCTGCGCATCGTCAGGCAAAATCTCGATAAATGTATACGCCTCCTTTACCGCCGGACGCATAGCAGCTCCGGCATTTCCCAACACATTCCACAAACTGCCGGCCACAATCAGCGCCAACATCGCTGAGGCTATGATCGCCATCGTTAAATTGGGTTGGGCCTGCAGCGCTGGCGGCGGTGGCGGCGGTAGGGGAGGAAAGCCTTCTTGCTGGCCCGCACCATCATCTGCTTCCTCGTCCAGGTCAACGACATGACCCTCTGCTGCCGCTTGGGGCTCTGGCTCAGGCAAAACAACGTCCAGGCGCTCCGGCAATAACGCGGGCGGCAGCGTAACATCGGGATGATGCAAACGTCCCACACTGATGACCGGCTCAGGCAAAATCAAGCCCTGAATCTGGCTTAGCAGCCGCGGCGGACGAACCTCGGGCAGCAATGCGCCGCCGCAATGCTCGCAAACATCACCGACATCAGGCGTCTCTTGCCCACAATGCGGACAAATCATGCCTCATCCTCCTGCTGCCCGGCCCGGCGCATCAGACCCGAACGGGGCACAACCTTGAGAATGATAGCCATCAATGCCCCCAACGAAAGCCCCAAAATCACTCCCCGAAAAGCAGCAGCCACGGGCCCGATGAGCAAACTGTGCCGCAAGCCTGCCAACGCGGGCACCTTGGTGGCCAATGCGGGCGTCTGCCCCATCAGCACAATCACCAGCCCCAGCAAAAACAAAACACCGCCGGTATCTCGTACCGAAAGATGCCGAAAGAGTGCGTAAGCCAAAAAAATCGGCAACAGCGCAAACAAGGCAGCCATACCGGGGACCAGCAGCCACCGATACAACCATCCTCCCAAACCTGCTCCAAATCCCCCAGGCGCCAGGCCCGCCACAAACATCAACACAAAGCCCAGCACCAGCAGCAAACTGCCCACATCCTTGTGCCGGGCCCGGGTCACATGTCGCACAGCCAGATGCAATGCAGCCATAAGCAATGCCGCACCACTGGTCAACACAGTCACTTTAAGCACAAACTGCGTGGCTGTGGTAAAAATAGCCAGACCAAAGAAATAATTCCCCAGCGCCAACAACCCAGAGGTCAGCGCCATCAGAACGGCCAGCAAACGGGGTACGCTACGAGAAGAAAGATCCATCATCAAACAGCCATCAACAAACGCAGCAGCAAAAAAAATAGCGCCAGCAAAACCAGCGAAAGCGTTAGTAGCCAGGACAATCGGGCCACGCCAACAGAGGCAAATGTTTGAGGCTGCGGCTGCAAGGCTGTTTCCAGGCCCGCGGCATCCTCATCCACGGGCGCAGCCGGGGTATCCTGAGCCAACAAACGCTCGATATCCTCGGGCAGATAATCTTTTTGCTGAGGCCAGGCATCCTTCAGCCCGGTCAGCGGCAACGGCAACCACACCGGGTCGTGCCGATAAAAAGGGTCGGCAGAAGGACGTTTACTGGTAGCGGCCACATCCTCGCCCGCCGAACGCAGGCGCATGAGGATTGCGGCCAATGCCATAAGCACCAGCAGCGCCAAAGCCAGAAAGTCAAGGGGAGGAGGAGACATGGGGGATGCGTGAAGGGATGGGGAATGTGGCCTGCGGCAACACTAAGTAGATGCACATTTGAAACTTGAGAAAAGCGCTGGGTCTCTCGACGAACGACGAAGATGGCAACCGCAGATGCCACAGATTTTTTGAGCAATTCTTTCCTTTTTGGCTCTTTTGGATTTCAGAGGATCTGGCGCTGTCAAGCCGCCGGATCACGGCTCCGGCTCGGGAGCCGGGGCTCCCAGGGCGGATTCGCAATCCGCCCGGCCTATGAACTCCAGTTGAGCCAGGGCTTTCAGCGCACAGATAAGGCGGGAAGTAAACGTAAGAAAGCCATTTCAAAAACAGGCGATACTGCGTGCACCGCCCCGCCGCTAACGGCGAGTCACAGCTTCGCCTGGGAGCATTTTTATTAGTCTTTGTAATAACGATAGCGTGCAGCGGACTGGCTTCGCCTCGCTGCGCTCGGCTCGCCAGCCGCTGCACGCAGGGTTGGGGTTGGGAAGGTAAACTTTTCAATGTCGCGGCATTATCTCATCGAGACTATGTAGCATAGTATAGCGTCAGAAAATAGAGGAAAAAACTCACAATCAATGCAACCAGCGCCCAGGCTGCCCACACAAATCCTTTTCTAATAAGCACTAAAGTGGTTAGATGAAGTAATGGCACAGCTATGAAAAAACGACTACCTGGATACCCAAAAAGAATGAAAGCGAAAGGGATTGAAGATATGCTACTAACCCATAGAAGAGTTTCCCTATTTGTCTTTACCCCCCAAATAGCACAGCTAGTAGATACGAGCATAGATGCCCAAAAAGTTAATTTCAAAAAGTTTCCAACACTTAAGCTGAACATACAATTTTCTCTCGAGATAGAGTAGAAACGCAGGCACGGTAATCCCCATATCTGTACGAACTTACCGTGCCAGCGTTTACTGTTTTTATACCTTATGGATAATCTGGCACTACCTCACCATGTAATAACCAACTGAATTCTCCAGAATGCGATACCCACCATTCGTGAATCCATGCTCCACTATTCAGCCCCGTAATTTTGCTATAGTGTACAGCGTCCGTTCGCTTGTTAGGATCCATGAAATCGTAGTTGAAGTAGGAACCTTGAATTCTACTGTACACGCGTTGATGACTCGCGGAGTAATAAGGATTCTCAGATGCCCACCAGCAACCACATACCAATGAGTGTTGAGAGGAGTTGTATACCCTTGACACCCCTTTACATAGCGATACCATCGCACTGTCCCATCCGAATAAGTGGTCCAATATAGTTTGTTTGTTGTTGATGCAAGCCAGAAACCCGGAGGATCTTTACTTACAATTTTTATGCCAGCCAAGTAATTACCTGTAGGCGTAGACGCAATACTTTCCTTTTGTCCAGGGTAGGCACGTGTATCAGCAAAGTGTTCGTCTATGATAATGTTATCTGCAGGAGGCTTGTCTGCCGTTACCCACTTGGCGTAATACGTGCAATTTTTCAAATTAACCTCCCATTCAAAACCTCGGAAGGCATGTCCCGATACCACGTAATTATAGCCATGTACGGTAACTTTATCTCCTTCAAGAGTTACCTCAAATTCGGGCGCCGACAGCTCATTTATTGGAGCAGGGGTAAGTGTTTTGCATCTTTTCTCTCCTAATTGAGCATTTGCCGATGGGATTGCAAGTGCAAAAGCTATATAAAGTGTTGTAAATAGTGTAAGCATGAGGGCAAATGTACGGTATTTTGTTGGTCGCATATTACACCTCCATATGAAATGAAATAAAGATTCGGTTGATCAGGAATTTCTCTGCCCAACGTGTGGCTCAGCGGCAGCGGCGGTGATTGCAAAACCACCACGGCCAATCCGTTACTCTCTTTGCGTTTCGCGCCCGCTTTCGCGAGCGGCGAAGCTGCTGTCCGCTGCAGCCGTGGTTAGGTGGGGTCATGTCGTAAGCTCACCAAAATCCTGTTTCAAAGCCTGAATTGCCTGCACAGCGTTCCATTTCTGTTGTATAGCCGTCCTAACCCGTTCAGAAATTTGTGACCGGATGTTTGGATCGCGACTAATAGGCAGTTTTAGCTCTTTCCATCTATCCGCGATATTAGGAAGCGTTGTTTCAATCAGTACCTTGTTGAAAGTTTGCATTTGGGTAAGATGGTGGGACAATAAATAAAGCAAATAATACGGCGTCAATCCGTATTTATTATCACGTTTAGCAACCCGCAATACTACGATTTCGCGCGTTAGCAAGACTTTTGTATCAAAAGGTGAGACCATAGCTACGCTACCAATCCTGTAACTTCCTCTTCTCACATATAACACATCTTCAGGCTCTAAATCTTTTCCATCTTTTTTCATGGAGTTGTAAACTTCTTCAGGTATTAACGATGTGGGGTCTTTGTATATTTCCCAATTTACGATGTCTTTGACTCGAATGTAAGGAATTCTCCCACGGCCTTTATATTCTGCTGGAGGCGAGCCATGCCCATCAAAATAAGTAATAATGCCTTCATCCATCAATTGCATCACTGGTACTAAATCCAAATTTTCCTGTTCAGCGAGTTGTTCTACTTCCTTGTCTTTCTCTTGCCAATAATAACGCGGCACATAGATTTTTGTTCGTTCAAGCTCTGAAGATGGTATTTGGAACGTGTATTTCTGATAAACACCTTGTTTAACTTCGTCTATTATCAAAGCAATATCGTCCCAAATCTCAGACGATAATCGTTTTTCGTAGAAATCCCAACGATATATCGGCTTCCCCTGATGGTCATGTCCCATTTCTTCGGCTACCGCCATATTGATGGTTTTTTGTTGGGAAACATTCTTCTGGAGAACAATAGCAACACATTTTGCATTATTATGAGGGCGGAATGTATTGTGCGGCAAATCAATAATCCACTGGATATTGTGGGCACGCATAAAGTCCATGACGTATCGGTAAGTCGGCGCATGGAAAAAGGTTTCTGGTAATACAATACCCATTACTCCCCCATCTTTGAGAAATTGCAAACAGCGCTCAATAAACAGAATTTGCGGCTGGGCAGCATTACGCAACTTGGATGTTTTCTCGTAGGCATCTTGGCCTTTTGATTTTTTCCAAATATGCGCTAAATCATATTGTGACAGTTTTTCTTCTCCAACTACTTTTATATCTTTGCCAAAAGGTGGATTCGTTAGGACAATATCAAAACCATTCAATCGAATTCTCTGGCGTGTGGAATCTCGCCAGTTTTCCGGTTTTTCCAAACTATCTTCACAAAAGATTCCACCCTTTCCATCTCCCACAATTGCCATATACGCTTTTGCCACCCGACTAAGAAAATCGTCTTTTTCGAGTCCGTGAATATCGCGGATACCTATCGCTGTTTTCTCTTCTTGAAGTGCCAATTCAGACCATCCGAAATCATCAGCCTGTTGTTCGAGATGCCCCCAGATATGCTTAATCCCTTCAACCAAGAAACCGCCAGACCCACAAGCGGGGTCGAGGATGGTTTGCCCTGGTTGGGGGTTAACGATTTCTACCAATAGTTTTATCACATTACGAGGCGTGAAAAACTGTCCTTGACTCCCTTTAAGGGCATAGCCAATAAATGTTTCAAAGGCATCAGCAACCGCATCTCTGTCAGCATCGGTGAGACAATAATTCTGCAATTCACCTACCACATATACGAGCGACTTGTCATCCAAGCTAATCTCATCGCTCACAGATATAACTTCTTTATACTTACCTTTGACCTTCTCAAAAAGCCTTTTAATTCGGTCTGCAACTTGCGCTGGATTTTCACCAACCCCAGCGCGAAACGTGACCATATCATCGGGCTTTGTAAATTTCTCGTCGTAAATTTTACAGAACACAATGTTGATTAACTGTCTCGCCAGTTCTTCATCTCGTGTCGTGCCCACAGTATTGCCCGCGAGATGATTACGAATGGCTCTGAATATGGCTTTGAGATTATAGGGCTTTTGCAAATCTTTACGCCTAAACTTACCAATGTCTTCTATGCGTTCTCCAAATCTCGGTATGTTAGGGATTTCTTCAAAGAGAACCTTCCCGTTTTTTTCAAACTTCCGCAGGAATAAACGCTCGTCACCGTTAAACCAAACACCAAGAGTAGCGCGAGACAAACGCAAATAATCTTCTAATTGTGATCGGCCATCTTTTCGGGTTTTCTTCTTGCACTCAACAATAATATACAGGTTATCGTCCGTCTTGCGCTCACTTGTAAAAACAGCTATATCAACAGGGTATTCCTTTTTCGTGTCAGATGGGCGAACTTTGACGCGCCATTGAGGATGCGTTTGTATATGTGATTTGGGATACCCATAATCTTCAACTAAAATTTTGGCAAAAACCTGAACGGCTTGGCGCTCTTCCGGTTTGTCTGGGACAGATTGTCCCGAAATGTAATCGATGATGTAACCGGCTTTATGTTCTTCTATCTTAGACATTAGTCACTCCTGAAAATACGATGAATACTTTGATTGCTATTTTACACCACCTAACGTGGGCGTAAGCCGCCCGCCGATGGATGCGGTTGTCCACGACTTCAGTATAGCCCAGGATTGCGAATTTCGCGCCGCCTCACCACCGCCGCAGGCGGGTCGGCTTGACGCGGTGTTGGGCG
>CAZMDD010000018.1:0-25089 GCA_964565065.1 uncultured Caldilineales bacterium
TCAGGTGTGGCGCAGCAACACCCCTTATTTTACCCTGGCCGGGGCTGATGCCGGCTGGGTGACTGCATCGCCCTGGCAATTCGATGATCCGGGCGCGCTGGGCAATCCCGCGGAAAATCACTACTATCGGGTAATGGGCATCAAGGCGGACGGGAGCAGCACGCTGTCCGGGCGGGTGGGCGAATTCGATTTCGAGATCAAGTAACATCCGTTAAAAAAGTAAGTTCGAAGTTACTACTAAGGTAGCCCGGCTAGAAACCACCAAGACACGAAGCCACAAAGACACAAAGAAAGAAAAAGTTTTGAAATGCTTGGTGTTCTTAGTGTCTTTGCGCCTTTGTGGTGATTGAAGTCGGATACGTTAGTAGTTACAGTTCGAAAGGATTTGGAAATATCTACGTTATCTTTTATAGTACATTATCGGTAATCAACTTTTGGGTATTGCGGCCACATCTTCTTTATTAAAATGATACTTTATCGATATAGCCTGCGCTAGATGGCAAAAGACGCACAAACAAACATCTATTGCGCTAACCCAATCATCCCTGTGCACATGTCGCCCCAATTTGCCCTCGCTCCCATTCAGACATGACAAAAGATGAAAATTTTTCGACAAAAACAATGGATAACCTTTGCAGCCCTGGTGCTTTTCATCGTGGTGCTAACCGTTACAGTTCTTCTTCCGCAAACCCCTGTGCAGGCCACCACCGGTTCAGCCTGGCAACTTGCATGGAAAGCTACCGGCACGCTCTATGACTTGCATGTATTCGATGCAAACACCACTGTTGGCGTGGGCAGCGAAGGCATGGTCATCCGCACCGACAATGGCGGCAAAAGCTGGCACTATCTTTCGGTGGATACCAAATTCGATTTATTTGCCGTAGACTTCAGCTCCGCTACGCAGGGGCTTGCCGTTGGCTCACGCGGGGTGTTGTTCCGCACCAATGATGGCGGCGAGACCTGGTTACCATCTAACACCGGAGCAGGTGTTAATCTTTACGCTCTGGAGATGCTGAACACCAACGAGGGGTGGTCGGCGGGCGCACAGGGAACATTATTGCACACCACTGATGGCGGTGAAACCTGGCAACGGGTAGCCATAGAAACAAACGAAGACCTTTACGGACTCAATTTTGTCAATGAAAGCAAGGGCTGGGCTGTGGGAGATGCCGGCATCATTTTACATACCACTGATGGCGGACAAACCTGGCATCGCCAAAGCATTCAGGTGCACACAGATTTACGTGCCGTTACGTTCGAGGATGCCTTTCGCGGTTGGGCTGTTGGCTCCAATGGGGTCATCCTTTCCACTATCAATGCGGGCGGGCTCTGGCAGGCTACTGCCGATACCGGATTTCCCAGCGGCACATTCCACGATGTTGATTGCGCTGCCGGTGCATGCTATGTTGTAGGTGATAATGGCGCCACTTTGTACTATGATGGAAGTTGGTCCCGATATTACTCAATCAACGATACACAGCGCACCTTGTACGCAGTAGGGGCATTGGATCATCGTCGGGCCTGGAGCGGGGGCACGCGACACACCAACGATGTAGAATTCAATCGATCTACGCTGGAATATGACGCCTGGGGCATATTCTACTCAGGTGATGGTGGCGCTAATTGGCACATCCAAACTGGCGATTTCTTTCCTCGGTTCCGCAAACTGCATTTTGTAGATGCCCAAACCGGCTATGTGGTGGGCGGCGATTGGTCTTACCGCCGTACCACCGATGGCGGCAAAACCTGGACGCAATTCCAGGCCCAGCCGCCCGAAAAGGATGAGCACCAGTTTTACTACGATGTCGATTGTCTGGATGCAGACACCTGCTACTTTGTCGGGCGCTATGGCGTTATTCGCCGTACCAACAATGGCGGCATCACCTGGCAAGAACAAGGAGCCATCGATAGCCCCACCGGTATCGGACGGGGCTATGGTAAATTCCTGTATTCTGTGGCATTCCAGGACGACCAATTTGCCTTTGCAGGCGGTAGTTATCGCCTCTTCTTCACCGATGAAGGCTATCACTGGCGACGCGCCACAACGGCCAGTGGCACTGTATTTGATATCCAACTCATCGGCAGCACCGATGGCATTGCCTCCACCTCCACCGGCTATTTTTTGCGCCGGAACAATAACGGAACCTGGTCGCAGCGTAACACCTATCAGAGCGGTGTCAAACTTTACGGTGTCGATGCCAAAGATGCAGATGGTGATGGTCGGATGGATTATGCCTGGCTTGTGGGCTGCAAAAGCTCGCAATGCGATGATCGAGCAGCGATTGTTTTCTCGGACACCGGAGGAAACACCTGGCAAAAGGCTGCCTACGTGCCTACGGTTCCCAAATTATCAGCCGTGAGCATGGTCGATGCTATGCGTGGCTGGGCCGTGGGCGATAACGGAACGATTCTTTATACGGCAGATGGCGGCAACACCTGGCACACACAATTTTCAACCACGAACGCACATCTGGAATCGGTGCAGGCACTTGATGATCAATTAGCCTTTGCCAGCGGCTGGGATGGTGTCATTTTGCGCTATGGCCCCGCTCCCCTGGCCTTCGCGGCCCGTCCCCAATCGCATCTGACAACGATCGATGGCCACTTTGACGAATGGGGGCAGGACGTGCTTCTGCGCCTGGATGCGATTCTGGCCAACTGGTTTGAATCCCACGATGGCACGCCCCCCAGCACCGATGATATCAGCGCCACTTTGCGCATGCGCTGGCAAGAAAACCAACTGGTACTGGCTGTCGATGTACGTGATGACGATGTAACCAACAACGACAAAGTAACCATTGCGGTAGATGGTCTGAACGACAACTTGTGGGGAGATGATGACATCTCATTATCGATCAAAGCCAATGGGGTCAGCGATTTAGAGGCCCCGGGCATTGAAGTTGCAGCCCAGCCCAACAATCATGGTTATCAATTAGAGATTGCTTTGCCCGCGGCCATGCTGGGCAACCATCTTGCTGCCGGGCAGCGGGTGGGCCTCAACTTTGCGGTGCAGGATGAGGATAGCGATGGCAGCAGCGCCCGGCTCATCTGGGCTGCGCCCCAAATTGCTGACCGCCCTGATCGTTTTGCCGATGTGGCGCTGATTCCCTTTGATCAAACACATCGGACGGTAACAGCCTTTGCTGCCAATGGACAACTGGCAGATGGCGATTTGGATGACTGGGACACGCTGGATGCTGTGGTTCTCAATACTGCCAGCGCAGATTCAGTTTATGGCCCTGCCACCACAGCCAGCGCTCAGGTGCAAATACAATGGCAGCCCCAGGGGCTTTTGGGCGCAATTCAAGTGCAGGATGCCGAAATTCAGGAAGAGGACAGGCTGATTCTTGCTCTGGATGGTGATAACGACGGGCGCAATCTCGGGACACAGGATATAATTTTGCAATTCAGTCCGCAAGGAACACTGACGCCCATCCCTAATCTGGTAAGTTTTGTAAAACCAACGGCCACTGGCTACAGCATCGAATTCTTCCTGCCAACGCAAACTCTGGGCGGCACATTACAGCATCACCGCACCATGGGCCTGAACATCAGCCTCATCGACGCCACCCAGGGCCCGGACAGTAGTCTGCTGGTGTGGGAAGGCGCCACGCCCGCAGCGAACTTCGGCGATTTCGGGCATCTGCTCATCAGCGACCGGCTGTGGGTACTGCAAGAGGGCATCAACAACGTTGCGGGCGTTCAGGATGCCAACCTGGATGTTTTTCACGCTGCAGACAATTTCTCGCAAGCACCCATTCATCACTGGCGCGGGAATCCTAACAAAAGCACCAGCATCCGCTTTGACCTCAGTAACTTTCCCGAAACTGCCACGCCCACCGGCGGCAGTCTGGCCTTTCGGGTGCTGACCCAGGCCGATAATGCCATGACCGCGTCCATCTATGCCTTGGCACGCGATTGGGACATCGACGCGGTTTCGTGGGCCTATGCCCAACCAGGCATTCGCTGGCAAATTCCTGGCGCTCAGGGCGAAGCAGATCGCTACACGCCCGCCAGCGATGCACAACCGCTCACCGGGCCCGGCTGGATAAACTTTGATGTGGGCGACGACGTCATTGCCATGCTCAACCAACAAAAACCCAACCGGGGCTGGCTGATAGAAACAACAGGAGCATTTAGCGATTTTCAGGTAGCTGCTTCGGAATACGCCACGCCCGAGGAACGCCCACGGCTGACGATTCGTTATGTGCTGCCGGTCGCCACCCAGCCCGCGGCCACCCCAACGCCAACTGCCACGCCCACTCCCACATCAACTCCCACACCCACCGCCACCCCCACACCCATTCCCCACTTCTTGCCGCTCATCCTACACACCTACGACATTCCACCTGTGTATCTGCCCGATTTGGTGCCCATGAGCATGGCCATCGAAACCGAACTCCCCATGTCATGCACCAGCCCGGAGCATCCTGCCGTGCTGGGAATTCGGGCCCGCTTCAAAAACCAGGGCACAGCCGCATCTACCGGATTTGTATGGGAAATTAACGGCACACGACGGCAGGCTTCACGGCTAGACATCAACCACGAAAGCAGCGTCTGGGTTCCCGGATTTGTGCTGGGGCCCAACACCCTGCGGCTGGATGTGACTCATCAAGTCACAGAAAGCGATGAAAGCAACAACACGCTTTTGCTGATTTTACCCATTCCTACGCCCCTGCCCACGTGTACCCCCGCCCCCTAGCGCATCATGGTGCTCTACGGTGGCGAAATCATGGGCATCGTGGATGCCGCCACCGTGAGCATCGAAGAGCTGGGCCTGATGATGGCTGGAGAACGACAATCGACTGACTAGGTGATGGGGAGAGCGTGAACGCCGCATCATGGGAGCGGCTGGGAACAAGGCTCGCGCGCCCGCGTAGACGAAAAGCCAAAACAGATTCTTCGCATCCTTGCGGAAAATTGTGGTATGATTTTCTGGCACACACATTTTCACATCACCACCCTGCAACTGCATTTTGCCCCACTCACTACCTGCTCTCGCCTCATTCATCGCGCAACCGGAGAAAAGCTGGCCTTGTCGTAGCATCGTTTCCACATACATTCGCCGCCCGTTTGTGCCTGCTTATCGCGCGCCCGAGCGCCAGCAGCAGCAAAAAGTGGCCCGGCTCATGGCCCAGGGCGTTAAAATCCTGGCCGAGCGCCTGCACCGCCTGCCGCAGGCCTATCCCCACTGGGCCCGATTCGACCCCTCCGCCTACTTCGACCTGCATCCCCGCCAGGTCGATGCCCTGTTGCGCATCGAGGTGCTGGGCGCAACGCTGGACATCACCATCTACGCCGACATGCTCTCACCTGCATTCCGGCGGGCCGAACGTTTCTGGGCCCGGGAATTTTGCCCCGCCTACTTTGCTGCGGGCCAACAAGATGCCTTCGACGACCACTTTTGGCAGCGTACCCTGCCCGCCATGCAGCGCCGCCTGCAATCGGCACGCGAAGAAATCAGCCTGGCAGGCAACTTGCTCTTTGGCCTGGGTGATGCTACCTTTCTTTCGGCAACTGCGGCCCACGATGAACGGGCCTACCACCAACACCGCATCCCCGACGATACCCACCTCCTTTCCATCTATCACGACCTTCCAACCCTAACCCTGCGCCGCAGCTACGATATTTTAGAAATGATGCAAACCGCGGCCCACGCTCAACACTAGAACAACTTCTTATGAAAAACATCCTGGTCACGGGGGGCGCTGGCTTTATTGGCGCCAACTTCGTCAAACACATGCTGAATAAATATCCCGACTACACCATCGTGGTCTACGACAAACTCACCTACGCGGCAAATCTCAACAACCTGGCCGATATCAGCGATGACCCCCGCTACACCTTTGTGCGCGGCGACATCTGCGATGCTCACACAGTAGAAGAAACACTCAAAGCACATAACATCGATACCATCGTCAACTTTGCCGCTGAAAGCCATGTTGATCGTTCCATCATGAACCCGGACGCATTCATCAAAACCGATGTTTACGGAACCTACGTACTGCTGGAAGCCGCGCGCAAACTGGGGCTCGAACGCTATCACCAAATCTCCACCGACGAAGTCTACGGGCACATCCCCCCTGGACACTCTTCAATAGAGACCGACCCGGTCGCACCTCGCAGCCCCTACGCAGCCAGCAAAACCAGCGGCGATCTATTGGTCAACGCCTACTTCATCACCTACGGCCTGCCCGTTACCATCACCCGCGGCGCCAACAACATCGGCCCTTACCAATACCCCGAAAAAGTTGTCCCCCTGTTTGTAACCAATGCCCTGGAAGGCAAACCACTCCCCATCTACGGCGATGGCCGCCAAATGCGAGATTACCAATGGGTGGGCGACCACTGCGCAGGCATCGATTTGGTGCTACACCAAGGCGAACTGGGCGAAATCTACAATGTGGGCACGGGCCAAGAAATTGAAAACCTGACCATGGTCAAAATTCTGCTGGATGAATTGGGCGCATCTCCCGACCTGATTCAATTTGTCGAAGACCGAGCTGGACACGATCGCCGATACTCGCTAAATGTGGCTAAACTCAAAGCCCTGGGCTGGCAGCCCGAGCACGACTGCGAATCAGCCATTCGCCACACCGTGCGCTGGTATGTGGCCAACAAATGGTGGTGGCGCCCGATCAAAGAGGGCGAATTCAAAGATTATTACGAAAAACAATATGGCAACCGCAAAGTACTCAAAACAGGCCTTGAATCATAAAGACCACCGCCACCACTTTTCAACTTAGCGCTTCTTGGGAACCACTACCCACAGGATGATGTAAGGAAGTATGCCAGGCAAACCGCCAGGCATGGCCAGCACGATGAAAAGAATGCGGAACCACAGAGGACTGATGCCAAAAAAATCGCCCAAAGCGCCACAGACGCCCGCGATAACACCATTTTGTCGTTCCAATTTTTTGTAAGGGGTACTCATTGCATAAAACTCCGAAGATGAAGATGACATGATGGCAACCATCACACTTCAAGCGCCATCAACCTGCTGCCAGCATTTTAGAAAAAGACCGGCAGCATTATAACCGGTGTCCAGCGAAAATGGATTCGGCGCTAAAATACGCCGGCGTCCAGATAATCATTGCACATCTGAATAATCATACAGGCCTCTATCCTTGTTTACCACCAAAAAACCAAGAATAAACCGACACAAGCGTTTCTTTCCTTCTTTCTTCGTGCCTTTGTGGCTTAGTGATCTTGGTGGTACGCTCTGACAGAGATAAACCGTTACACTACCGATACGCAACAATCATCCGCGGGGTTTCTTGCTTGGCAGAAGCGCCTTGTTCAGCCCCCGACAACTGTGCTACAATTCCGCCCGAGTTGGTCAAAAAACAACCTTCCAACGCTCCAATTCCGTATCTCCAAAAATCACTTGTCTATCATGCCCGAAAACAAAACACCCCAACGCTATCTCGTCTGTGTGGCCTGGCCCTATGCCAGCGGCGACCGACATCTGGGCCATGTGGCCGGTGCTTACCTGCCTCCCGACATCTACGCCCGCTACCAACGCCTGCGCGGCAACCAGGTGCGCATGGTCTCCGGCTCCGACACCCACGGCACCCCTGTCATGCTGCGCGCCCAGGAAGAGGGTGTCAGCCCACAAGAGATTGTGGCCCGCTACCACGGGCGTTTTGTCGAATCCTTCAAAAACCTCGGGCTCAGCTTCGATCTCTTCACCCATACCGATACTCAGAACCACTGGGACACCACGCGCGAACTCTTTGGCAACCATTTGCAGCATGGCTACATCTACAAAGACCAGCAGCTTCAGCCCTTCTGTTTGGTCGATAAACAATACCTGGCTGACCGCTTTGTAGAGGGTGAATGCCCCCATTGCGGCTATCCCGACGCCCGCGGCGACCAATGCGACAACTGCGGTAGCCCCCTGGATCCCATCGACCTGATTCACCCCCGCTGCAAAATTTGCGGCCAAAGCAAAATCGAATTCCGCGAAACAGAACACTTCTTCTTTGATTTAGGCAAAGCCAGTCCTGCCCTGGCCACCTGGCTCAGCCAGGATAAAGAACACTGGCGCAACCATGTCATCAACTATGCCCGCCAGCAAGCCGAAAGTGGCGACCTGCGCGGCCGAGCAGTCACCCGCGATATCGACTGGGGCATCAACGTACCGGTCGAAGGCTACGAAAACAAAGTCATCTACGTGTGGTTCGACGCAGTCATTGGTTATCTGAGCGCCACCCGCGAGGCCATGGCACTGGAAGGCACGCCCGATGCCTGGCAAGACTGGTGGCTCGACGACTCTGTAAAATCGGTGTACTTCATCGGCAAAGACAACATTCCCTTCCACGCCATCTTCTGGCCCGCCATGCTCATGGCCGATGGCCGCGGCCTGAACCTGCCCTACGACGTTCCTGCCAACGCCTACCTGAACATCGAAGACAAAAAAATCAGCACCAGCCGCCGCTGGACCATCGACTTGCCCGACTACCTCTCACGCTACGATCCCGACCCCCTGCGCTACGCTCTCACCATCAACGCCCCCGAAACTCGAGATGTGAACTTCACCTGGGAAGAATTTCTGCGGCGCAACAACGAAGAACTGGTAGCCACCTGGGGCAACCTGGTCAATCGCACCCTGGGCTTTGCCTACAAACGCTTCGATGGCCACGTCCCCCAACCGGGCGAGCTGGATGAAGTCGACCGGGCCCTGCTGGCTGAATCGACTGCCGCCTTTGCGCGCGTTGGCGCCGAACTGGACAGCGTACGTCTGAAAATCGCTCTGAGCAAAGCCATGGAAGTCGCCCACGCGGCCAACCGCTATCTCAACGAAAAAGCCCCTTGGTCACAAATCAAAACAGACCGGGCCGCAGCAGCCACCACCCTTTACGTGGCCATGCAGGTCATCGACCACCTCAAAGTACTGCTGCATCCCTTCTTGCCCTTTACCACCAGCCAATTGCACAGCTTTTTGGGATACGAGGACGATCTTTTTGGACGTTTGTACATCGAAGAGGTCGAAGATGCCCGCGGTACACACAAAGTTCTGCGTTACGATGCCTCGGGCGTGCGCGTGCGTTGGCAGCCCCAAACCTTGCCCCCGGGCCAGGCCCTGCGCAAACCTAGCGCTCTCTACAAAAAGCTGGATCCCAGCATCATCGATGCAGAACGCGAACGCCTGACGCAACGCCTGGGTTGAACCGAGACCACCTCAACCTGCCCTAAACGCACTTTGCCAATCCTTCTCAAAGTGCTATAATAGCTTGTAACGATTCACATTTCCTGCTTTACCATGAAGAAAGAAAAGTGAATCAACTGGATTTCAGGGGGTGATAGGCCGGGTGGATGGCGAATCCGTCCTGAAAGCCCCCGCTCTTGAGCCGGATCCGTGATCCGGCGGCTTGACAGCGACAGATCCCCTGAAATCCAAAAGAGCCAGAAAAGTTTCGTGACCTTCGCATCTTTGTGGCAAAGGATGGAAGGTCACGACCTATATCGTTACAATCGTTTTAAGTCAGGCTCAGACGCTCATGCCCGGGCCGACATGTTGTACCCCTCACCCCACACTTTGTCATTTCGCCCGGAGGTTTCTCCTATGAATCTTGGCCCACTCGAACTTGGTCTCATCCTCGTCATCGTCTTACTGGTCTTTGGTGCCGGCAAATTGCCAGATGTCTTCCGCTCCATGGGCGCAGGCATCCGTGAATTCCGTGAAGCAGCGGGCGGCACCGATGCCAAAAAGGATGAGGCAGATAGCACCGAAACAAAACTGATTAGCGAGTAAGACGCTCGATTATTTCGAGCCCCGATGACCGCAGAGGGCTTTATTGCTCTTTGGCGGATTTTTACCTGCGCTTTTTTCAAAGACGCAGGTTTTTTTCATCATGCCCACACACCTTGCCGTTGCCATAGTTGCCCGTCATGCCACCGATGCCCTGGCCCAGGCCCGCGCATTGCCTGCCCAAGTCACTCTGGTGGAATATCGGCTGGACATGATGCAGCAGGTGGATGTGCCCCGCTTGGCTGCCGAAACGCCGCTGCCAGCCATCTTCACCTGTCGGCCCGTGGCGCAGGGAGGGCAATTCAGCGGCTCGGAAGCAGAACGCCGCCACATCCTGCAACAAGCGCTGGCCACCCCGCACCTGGTAGATGTAGAACTGGACACGCTGCCAGCCTTGCATCCATTCATCCGCCATCCGCAGCAGGTTATTGGCTCGCAGCACGATTTCGCAGGCATGTTAAAAGATTGGGAGACGTTGGAAAAGCAGATGCGTACTCGGGGCGCGGGCATAGCCAAATTGGTGGGCATGGCCGCAACTGTGGATGATGTGTTATCGCCGCTGACCTGGTTGGCTCGCGCCACACAGCCCGGCATTGCCATTGCCATGGGGCCCGCGGGCGTGGCCACACGCTTATTGGCACCCCGATTTCCTGCCGCGTTTCTAACCTTTGCCTCACTGGCGACCCGCTCAGCGCCGGGGCAGGTGCCCGTTACTGCACTCATCCACGATTACGGCTTCGAGCACATCGCCCGGGCCCACCCCCTGCTGGTCATCTTTACACCGCAACCCGTCCCCTGGGAACAAGTCCAACGCTTCCGACAAGCCCTAACGCGGCACATCCCCCACCCGCAAGCATGGCTGCTGCCCCTGCCCGTGACGCAAATTAGTCCCCCCTTGCTACAAGCGCTGCGTTTGGCCCGGGTGGCTGGCGCGTTTCGGTTGCCAGGCGTCAATGCGGTGGGGCCCCTGCAAAACATCGTCGCCTGGGATTTAACGTCGTCGCAGGCCCGAACATCCTCAGAATTCCTCTCACCCCGTGCCACCCTGGCATTCTTCTCGCAAGGATTGTAATCATGCGTTTACTCACCTTTCAATATCAACAAGATGTGATGGCGGGCGTTCTGGATGGCGACACCATCTTGCCCCTGCCCTGGCCCGATGTCAAGGCGCTCATCGAATCGGGCCTGGACGCGGCCACCGAAGCCGCAGCCGCAGCCCACGGCATTCCCCTGAACCAAGTTACCTTGCGGGCTCCCATCCTCAAGCCGGGCAAAATTGTCGCTGTGGGCCTGAATTATCTGGATCATTGCCTGGAGCAGGGCAAAACCCCACCCCAACGCCCCACCCTCTTCACCAAATTCTCCACTGCGGTCAACCATCCGGGCGGACTCATTCGCTGGGAGCAAGCTCTGACCCAGCAAGTAGATTACGAAGCGGAGCTGGCCGTGGTCATTGGCAAGCGGGCCCGCCGAGTGAGCGAGGCCGATGCTTACGAGTATGTAGCGGGTTACACCTGCCTGAACGATATCACCGCCCGTGATATTCAGCGAGATGATAAACAATGGGTGCGGGGCAAAAGCCTGGATACCTTTGCGCCCATGGGCCCGGTCATCGTCACCCGCGATGAAATCCCAGACCCGCATACCCTGGCGATTCGCTGCTGGGTCAATGGCGAATTACGGCAGCAAAGCAACACTAATCAGCTTATTCACACCGTGCCCAAACTAATTGCCTTTTGCTCCCGTACCTTTACACTGGAGCCGGGCGACATCATCACCACGGGCACGCCAGGAGGCGTCGGCATCTTCAACGACCCCCCCATCGCCCTGAAACCTGGCGACGAGATTGTCATGGAAATCGAATCTATCGGACGCTTGCACAACCGCGTGGGGCCCTATCTCGACTAATGTCCCAGCCTCCTGCCCCAGCCAGCACTCAGCCGCTGAAACCAGAAAAAATCCAGACCGAAATCGGTCAGATTGCCCGCGGCGCGGGCCTGGGGCTGGGAGGAAACATCTACTACTACTTCATCAACTTCCTTTTTGGCATCTTGGCCGCCCGCCAAATCGGGCCCGAGGCTTTTGGCATTTACATGCTCGGAGTAACTGCGGTCACGCTATTGGCCCGCTTTGCCGTGGTGGGCCTGGATCGGGGATCGCTGCGCTATGTCAGCATCAAGCGGCACGAAGGCGAGGGCGCTGCGGTGTGGCAAGTCATTTGGATTTCGGTGAGCATTGGCCTGGCCGTAAGTCTGGCCGTGGCCGCGGCATTGGCACTTTATCCCCAATACTTTCTTGCTTTATTCCGCTGGCACGATAAAACTGCACTGGTGCGCTATTTTCCCATTTTTGCCATCGCACTACCCCTGATGACCATGACCAGCATCGGCATTGCCGGTACGCAGGCCTTTCGCACCCTGCGCTACCGGGCGCTGATCCCCAATATCATTCTGCCTACAACCAAATTGCTGGTCACACTGGCGCTGATTGCGCTATTGGGGGTGGGCCCCCTGCCACCCATCGTGGGATTTGTTACGGCCCAGTCGCTGGGAGGCGTGCTTTCGATTTATTTTTTATGGCGTTTGGCCCGCAAAATGCCCCGCCAGGCCGCGCAGGAACCAGGGCTACTCTCCGAGTTGATGCGCTATTCGCTGCCCCTGCTTCTTTCCAGCGTGTTGGTTTATCTCAATGGACGCACCGAAATCATGGTGCTGGGCATCTTCAATCATGCCGATGCCGCGGGCATTTACAGCGCAGCGCTGCGGCTGGCCGGCCTTTCGCTCATCGTACTAACAGCCTTCAATGCCATTTTTGCGCCCGTCATCGCTGATTTGCATCATCGCAACCAAATTGCCGAGCTGGGAGCGCTGTTCAAATTGGTGACCCGCTGGGTGATTATGGTGGCGCTGCCCATCACCCTGGTGCAGATTCTTTTTCCGCAACAACTCATCGGCCTGTTCGGAGATAAATTTGCCGCGGGCGCCTGGTCGCTACGCCTGTTGAGCCTGGGAACATTTATCAATTTCAGCACTGGCGCTGTAGGCATCATGCTGCTGATGTCGGGGCACTCGCGCATGGTGATGGTGAATTCTTTTTTGACCCTGGCCGCGGCACTGGGCATGGATTTTTGGCTGATTCAGCGCTATGGACTGAATGGCGCCGCAGTGGCAGGCATGAGCAGCATTGCATTGGTCAATTTGCTCAGCCTGGGCGAAGTATGGTATTTGCTACGCATTCATCCCTACGACCGCTACACATTGCGCCCACTGATGGCAGCATTGCCTGCACTGCTGGGGGGATGGCTTTGGGCCCGATGGCTGCCAGTGACCAATTTGCCCCGTTTGCTGCTGGCAACGGTGATGATTGCGGCTATCTACGTGGCTGTGCTTATGCTGCTGGGCTGGAATGAAGATGACCGGATGATGATGGCTGCGTTGTCCAAGCGTTTTCGGCGGCTGACTAAATCAGCGTAAAACCTGCCAATTCGGTGTAAACAGCGCCTCCTGCGCGTAGCTGGCTGCGCATGATGCTCACGCGTTGCACAGGCAATGCGCCCACGCGAGCGTAGCCGCGCAGGCCCGCGACACTTTCGCCCAGCGCCCGGCGTTCCTGATGGCTGGCTCGACGCTGTACCCGGGCCAGAGTAAGATGCCCGGTGATGCGATGTTTTTCGCGCGGCCAACCCAAAACCGTCAATCTTTTGTCCACATCTGCGGCCAGGCGCTGCAACTGCCCCTCCTGCTCCTGCACACCAATCCACAACACGCTGGGACGGCGAGCATGAGGAAACATGCCCAGACCACCAACAGGCAGCTCAAAGGCCTGATGACGGGCAGCCACCTGGGCCACCGAGTCGATGATTTGTGGTAATTTTGCGGCATGGGTCTCGCCCAAAAATTTCAGGGTGAGATGAATGCCCTCGGGCCGCACCCATCGCAAAGGATAACGGGCCAGTTGTCGCCGCAAACGCTGCTGAACAATTTCCAGCTCATCCAGCAGCGCTGCGGGCAGGGTGATAGCAACAAAAAGGCGATACTGCGGCATGTTGATTATCAAGGTTGGGTATAATCAACCTTCAGGGTCACATCGCCAAGGCGCACCATATCGGAGACGTTATCGTGGTTGCTTTTTGTCTTGCTAAATTGCAGGCGCATCTGAAAATAGCCAGATCCCAGACGTTGCTGAACAGCCTTCTTGAGCATGTCGCTTTTGGTGCTGCTGTTAAGCTCTGCCAGAGAACACCATTGCAAAGAGGTTTTCAGCAGCATTCCCTTGCGATAATCTCCGGCATCCAAGGTTCCGAAATCATCGGGATAAGCTCGAACACATCCCATAACATGGAACGGGGCTCCCAGTGTATCGTGGTTTGCAAAGCTAATCGTTACGCTGGAGATGGTGGCGTTGTTGGGGATAGCGTTCAGGGGGAAGGTAAGAAATGCCTGCGAAACTGCATTCCCCGAGGTATCACCAATGTTTTTCACTGCACGTACCTGACCATTGCTGCGTACAGACCCACTTTTGCTGCCATCGACATTCAGAGTTTTAGTGCGTATCAGTTGCAAGCCGGGGATGATGCTGGGCGGGGTGTTGATGACCGACACAGTGGGGATAACTGCCACCATGGTAACAGCAAGCACAGGTGTGTTGGTAGGGGGAATGGGGGTGTCGGTGGGAGGGATGGGGGTGTCGGTGGGGGGAACAGCCGTGTTGGTGGGGGGGATGGGCGTGTCGGTGGGGGGAACCGGAGTGTCGGTGGGAGGAACCGGGGTGTTAGTGGGAGGAATCGGGGTATCGGTGGGAGCCGGGGCGCTGGCTGTCTGACTGGCTTCCTGGGCCTGCACTGTGAGCGCCACTGCGGTGGCAATGGTTTGTTGACTGGTATCGGCTGTGGGAGCAGCTTTGGGCGAGCCTACCGTCACGCTGCATCCCGCCAGGGCTACAACAACTACCAGCATCAGGCTTATGAGTGTGGCATTTTTCAGAATTTGACGGTTCATCTGTTGTTCTCCTGAATGTATGGGAAGAAGACTGATCATCCAGCCGCTATGATGGCAACAAGAAGCCCGGATGTGAGAGATGAGCTTATTTTCATTGCTTTGTGAATCATTTGTCACACGCCCTGAAAGACTGGATGAGAGGAATCTGCCTGGGTGTCATTTAAGTAGATACGCATTTGAAACTTGAGAAGTAACGACTAACGTACCCGACTTCAATCACCACAAAGGCACAAAGACACTAAGAACACCAAGCATTTCAAAGCTTTTTCTTTTCTTCGTGCCTTTGTGGCTTCGTGTCTTCGTGGTTTCTAGCCGGGCTACCTTAGTAGTAACCTTGAGAAAGGCGCTTGTGTATCTCGACCAACGTCGAAGATGGATTCATCACCATTGCAACCACAGATTGCACAGATGGCACTGATTTTTGGGTTCATTTCTGTATTTCTGTAAAAATCTGTGAGAGTCTGTGGTTAAACCTTGGCAACCACAGATTGCACAGATGGCACAGATTTTTCTTGATGGTTTCTTTTCTTTTTTCTTTGTGCCTTGATGCCTTGGTGGTGTGCTCTGGATAGCGTGAACTGTTACATTTCAACTTTCATAGCATCACCTACTTAATAAACGATTCAATAGGCTATTTTTCTGCCATCGATGAACTTTTTTATCAAAATACGTAACGACTAATGTACCCGACTTCAATCACCACAAAGGCACAATGACACGAAGAACACCAAGCATTTCAAACCTTTTTCTTTCTTTGTGCCTTTGTGGCTTCGTGTCTTAGTGGTTTCTAGCCGGGCTACCTTAGTCGTAACCAAAATACTAGGTTTTGTTGCTTCGGTTATTGGCTTGACGAATCATTACCAGGGCAATGATGATAATGAGGAGGACGATAAAGATGATGAGGGCGTAGGAAAGGGCTTTGAGTGCTATTTGCCAGAATGTGCGTGGTTTGGTCTCAGGTTTTTGGCTGGTTTCGGTGATGAGGGGCAATGTAATTTGATTGACAGGTGTTGCTTTGACCTGCGTTGCTGTTGCCGTGGGGCTGATGGCGGGTGTCAGTGTGGGGACCGGTTGCGCTGTGGGGGGGGGCGCGGGGGGGCGGGTAACCAAAATGATGTGCGGGGTGGCGCTGGGCGCTATCTGCGGACGTGGTGTTGCTGTTGGCGCAGGGGCTTCTGCCACGACGCTGCAAAGCTGCAATGAGACATCATCGACAATCATTTTGGCCCGTCCTGAGCCGCCATTGTTAAAGACATTGAAGTAAACCAGCACATCCCGCCCCAGCCAGGGCGTTAAATCCAGCGATTGGTACAGCCAGCGATTAGCATTGACGTTGATGCGCCAAAGGATTTTGATAGTTTTGCCGGTGCGAGGATTCAGAAGCAGCACCTCTTGTTTATCGCCCGACTCAAGGCTGGAGACCGGGTAATACCAAAATGAAAGTGTGGCATGGGTTGCGCCCGCTGCTACCAACTGCACTCGCTGCTTGATGGAGGAGTAGGAGTATTTGTTGGGGCCCGAGGTGTTGGGATTGCCTAAGAGAACAGCGCGCTGGCCGTGGTGGATGGGAGCATTGACATAGCGCCCGCGCAATGGGGTATCCCCGAAAACCCAGCTTCCGTTCTGCTCAAAATCGGCGTTGCGCAAAATTTGCAGGCATTTGAGATGAGCGGGGACAGGCGTTGCCGTGATAACGATGGGGGTAACGCTGGCCACGTGAGTCGCTGTGGGCGTGGGGGTGGCGGATATGGGCGTAGGGGTGGGCGTGGGGGTGGCGGATGTGGGCGTAGGGGTGGGCGTGGGGGGGGCGGACGCGGGCGCGGGGGTGGGGGTGGGGGTGGCGGACGCGGGCGCAGGTGTGGGCGTGGGAGTGGCGGACGCGGACGTGTTGCCAAATTGCCAGCCTGTGTTCGACTCCACATCGCTGTTGAACAGCAAGTTGGTGCAAGAAAGCGCCTGCATCGGCGAATCGCCCGGTGCAGCCTGGGCTACATGCGCTGCCGGCGCAACAAAGAGTGCTGCCAAAATGATTGCCATCAGCGCCAGGAGGACGCCCCAATGATTCCGTGACATAATTTTTGCTCGTGATTACACTTACCTGGAAGTGAAAAGGATTGAAAAGGAGAGAGGATCACCAATAGTTTACAATAAGTTGGTAATTTTCTGCAACAGGATGGAAATCTGCGAAATCTGTGATTACAATAACCTATTTCAAAACCAGATTCATTCAATGATTGCCCTAAGTAGCTGCGCATTTGAAACTTGAGAAAAGTGCTGTGCATTCAGACGAACATGGACGAAGATAGACGACTATCGACGATGGTTGGCTTCGTCCACCTTCCTCTTTTCCTCTATCTTCGTCTGATGAGCTGTAATCCTCTACAAGACGCATTTTAAGTTCATACCATTAACGACTTAGCAAGCGGGCCCACTTGCTTGACATGCCCCCATCAGACAGGAGATTGGGGATGACTCACCCAAAATATGAAAATTATCGATACCATGAGCCCATAGGTTTTGTTTCCAAATTCGATTGTGCTAAAATAGCTAAAGCAAAAGTAACTATCCGGTCGTCACCTGCAACCCTTTGCCACAAAGGCTCGAAGGTGACGAAGAGAGAAAATTTGTAACGACTAACGTACCCGACTTCAATCACCACCAAGACACTAAGAACAGCAAGCATTTCAAAACTTTTTCTTTCTTTGTGCCTTTGTGGCTTCGTGTCTTAGTGGTCAATCAGAGAACGTGAATAGTTACAAGCAAAAAGCACTTCAACTTGCCCGCGTAGCTCAGTGGATAGAGCGCCTGCCTCCGGAGCAGGAAGTCACAGGTTCGAATCCTGTCGCGGGTACCTTTGAAATATGGTCTCGGGGACAAAAAACTTGTAGTTGATGAAATCGTCGGTTATTATGAAAAAACAACCTTCTCACTTCACACCAATTTTAGGAGATAGTCATGTCAACAAAGAAATTACTGTTTCTCGTAGGCGACTACGTCGAAGATTATGAGTTAATGGTTCCCTTCCAGGCACTGGCAGCAGTGGGATACACCGTTCATGCTGTGTGCCCCGACAAAAAAGCGGGCGATGTCATTCGTACGGCCATCCACGATTTCGAGGGCGACCAAACCTACAGCGAAAAGCGCGGCCACAACTTTGCGATCAACGCCACTTTTGATGAAATCGACCCCGCCGATTACGCAGGCCTGGTCATTCCTGGTGGCCGTGCGCCTGAGTACATCCGCCTGAACGCCCGCGTGCTGGAAATCGCTCAACACTTTGCCGAGGCCAATAAACCCATTGCCGCCATCTGCCACGGGCCGCAAATCCTGGTGGCCGCGGGCGTGGTCAAAGGCCGCAAACTCACTGCCTACCCCGCTGTGGGACCTGATATTTCGGTAGCCGGCGGCGAATACATGAACATCCCCGTAGACACCGCCTATGTGGATGGAAACATCGTCTCGGCCCCAGCCTGGCCCGCACACCCCGACTGGATAGCTAAATTCATGGCTGTCCTCGGAGCCAAAATCGAACTCTAGCCAAACAAACGCTGCTCTGGCGTGGGACAGAGCAGCGTTTTTCTTTAATATCCCTCAAAAAAACAGAATAATCCTCTGATTCCTTGCACTTTCTTCCATTATTGGGCATACTTCTTCTTGTGGTACGTGTTTTTATTGTGAACTAGTTCTGTTTATGTTATCATGTAAAGAGCATTCTTCTCAACTCCAAAACTGATTTACTCATTCCCGGAGGTGATTTCACCATGACATTTTCAAAACGTCTACTATTCACTCTGTTGATTATCGGGTTGCTAACCATAGCACTGGCTGCTTGCGGCAGCGAAGAGCCCGTCAAATTGTCGGATGATAACTCCGACTTTATGCTGGCTCTACCCCGCATCATTGTAGACATTGACAACAAAGGAGAACCAACGGTGGCTGGTATTAGCCCCGAGATGTTGGCCTTGGTTGGAATCGATGTCTCACAATTCGCCATACCAGCAGAGTATGTAGATTGGTTCACGCAAGCCAATGTTCAAAATATCGAACTGGTGCAAAAGGATGACGGCATTTTCATTTTTGTGAATGGGGTTCTCATGCCACATTTGGGTTGGGAAACAGCCGAATTGACCACCCTGACCGATACGTTGGTACGGCTAAACATGGTACAACCGCAATTCCAACGAGTCATCAATCTGCTGGTTCCCATCATCCAGCACACGGGCCTGAACGTTGCATTGCGCTTCCCCGTGCAAGATGGCGCCGAGGTCATCTCGCTGCGTGATTACAATGCTGATATCGAAGTGCCCACCAAAGCCGAAGCGGAAATGCCCGTTGCCGTGGTCAAAGCAAAAGTCACCTTCGATGATAATGGCGTTCCCTCCATCCTGGGCGTTTCGACACAAGACCTGACCGATGCAGGCTTGGCTGATTTGCGCGGTGTGGGCATGGCGCCTGAAACGATTCAAGCTATGAAAGAGGCTGATGTGAGCGCCATCACCGTCAAAACCACACCTCAGGGATTGGTCTTCTGGATTAACGACCAGCAATTGCCCTCATTGGTATGGAACAGCGATTACCTGAATCGGGCCGCCGACTTGTTCTCGCAGCTTTATTTCACCCCGGAATATGAACAGCAACGTGAGCTGGTAAAGGCCTTCCTGCCCTTCCTTTCCCGCATCAACGGCGAACTCACGCTGGAATTCCCGCAATAATTCCCCCATCGCGTCCCCCTCGAGCTGGCCACCAGCTCATCATACCGCGATTGCATTATAACAAATAAGGAGTGATTTATGGATGTTCGTCGTAAGTATTCAGGCTTGCGTTTTCTGGCATTGCTTATCAAAATCGTTGCTTGGCTCGTTCTCATTGGCAGTGTAGCCGCGGCTATCTGGTTCTGGATGCAGGGTGACGCTGTACCGGGCCCGTTGGTGGGCGATAACAATTGGTCGGGGCTTATTTTGCTGCCCCTGGGCATTTATGGCTTCCTGCAACTTTATATCATTGGCAGCCTCATTAGCTTGTTTATCGATATCGAATACAACACGCGGGCCAATGCCACAGCCGGCGCTCACATGATTGCCCTGCTTGAAAAAATGGGCAAAAAAGCAGATAAAGGCACAGCTCCGGTGATTGCCACACCGCCACCGCCGCCACCGCCACCGCTGCCGCAAGAACCTTCTCGCCCGGCAACCCCACCCGAAAAGCCAAAGACTTCACCACCCAAGACCAAACCGGTGAAACCTGTGGAGAGCGCACCGCCGCCCCCACCCCCGCCCGCTCCGGATCCCATTCCCTCACCTCCCCCGGCGCCTACTCCTGCCGATAAAGAGTAGCGGGCATTAACACTTTCAACCACGCTCATAACGCCCCGACAGCGCCTGTTGGGGCGTTGTGCTATTCTCAGGAAACGCACCGTGACCCAACCATCTGCAAACGACGCCTACAACCTCGAATCTGTCGACATCCCGTATCTGGCGGGCAACAAACTCAAGCTATTCATTTCGCTATTGGAAGGCCCCGCGGGCAAAGCCTTGCTGGGCCCTTTGCTCAAACAGGTAGGCATTACCGACCTGCGTCAACAGCGCCTTGACGACTGGCCCACCTTTGAACCCACAGCTCCCGCTGTTGCTCCGGCAAAAACAGCCTTCACGCTGCCACCGGAAGCCTGGCCGCAGCAGGCCGCACATCGGCAAGATGACTGGGATTTTGCCAGCGCGTTCGATTACGCCCGAGCCTATCGCCAGGGCAGCATCTCGCCCGAGGAGGTGGCTGAACGTTTTTTGGCCGCAGAAGAGGCCAGCAATCAGTCCGATAAACCGCTGCGGGCTTTCATCGAGCTGGACCGTGAAGATGTGATGCGTCAGGCCCGGGCCTCGGCCCAACGCCTGCGCGCGGGCGAGCCCCTGAGCATCCTCGATGGTGTGCCTGTGGCAATCAAGGATGAGCTGGACATGGTTCCTTTTCCTACTCACATGGGAACCACTTTTTTGGGCCAACAGCCTGTTAAACAGGATGCCATTGCTGTGGCTCGATTGCGGGCCGCGGGCGCTTTGTTGCTGGGCAAAACCAACATGCACGAAATTGGCATTGGCGTAACAGGTTTCAACCCGCATTACGGCACACCTCGCAATCCTTACCACCCTGATCACTACACCGGGGGCAGCTCCAGTGGCTCTGCTGCGGCAGTGGCTGCGGGCATGGCTCCCATTGCCATGGGGGCTGATGGCGGCGGCTCGATACGTTTGCCCGCGGCTTTTTGCGGCATTACCGGGCTCAAGCCAACTTATGGCCGCATACCTGAATCAGGCTCCTTTGGACTGGATTTTTCGGTGGCGCACGTAGGCCCGCTGGCCGCAACCATCAGCGATTTGGTGCTGGCTTACAGCGTTTTGGCCGGGCCCGACCCGCGCGACCGTCTAAGCACCCAACAGCCGCTTCCTACCCTGGAAGGCTGGCAAAAGCTTGATCTCAGCGATCTGACCCTGGGCATCTACTGGCCCTGGTTCCGCCATGCCACCCCCGAGATGGTACAGGCCAACGAGAAGATGCTGGCGCATTACCAGCAGCTAGGAGCCCGCATTCAAGAAATCACCCTGCCCGAGCTTGAGGCGGCTCGTGTTGCTCATGTCGTTACCATCACCACCGAGATGAACCAGGCGCTGGAGCCCTTCTATGAGGCGCATCATAAAGACCTGGGCCCTGATGTGCGTATGAGTCTGGCGATTTCGCGCGCCTTTACTGCCCGCGATTTTGTGCTGGCCCAACGTGTCCGCACCCGTCTCATGGGCCATTTCGAGCAAGCCTTCCGGCAGGTTGATGCCATCATCACCCCGGCCGCGGGCCTGACAGCCCCCATCATCCGCCCGGGGGCGCTGAGCTTTGGCGATTCCGATTTAAATACCCTCACCGAAATCATGCGCTACACCCTCTTTGCCAACATGACCGGGCATCCGGCCATAGCCTTCCCCGTAGGCTATAGCGCCAAGGGGCTTCCCACTTCGATGCAGGTCATGGCGCGGCACTGGGATGAAGTAACCCTCTTCCGGCTGGCGCTGGCTGCCGAAAAACATCTTACGCGCCAAAAACCGCAAGTTTATTTTGAACAGCTAGGCCGTTAACGCGTCTGCGCCAGCAGGGCATCCAATGCCTCGGGCTGGCTGATGCCCTGCACTGCGCGCACAAAACTGGCTAAATCGGGCATTTGTGCGCGCAGTTCTCGCAGCTTGGGGCCGATGGGGTCAGATGAGGCGCTGCCTGTGGCGTAGGAGCCATGAAAAGCAAAATAGGCCTGATTAAGTTTTCGAATGCTGTAGCCATGCTGCACAAAAAACTGACGGCGGGCCTCCATGTAGGCTTCGGCCTCGTCGATATGACCTGCGGCCAACAAGTCATCCACATGCAACCGTGTGCGGCGCATCTCCAACCGAAAATCAAAGCGATTGGGGTCAGGGGGAGGCAGTTGCTGAGATGATTGCGGCAAAATCTGCGGTTCAGGCTTGGGGATGCCGTAGTAGCGCCAGGCCAGCTCTTGCCCCGCCTCCTGCCCCACCAGGGTGGCCACAGTTTCGTTGATGGTGTCCATCTGTGGCGAATCAAACATGTGCCAGCCCAGGGGATGAAAAGCCATGTAGGTGTGCAACCATTCGTGAATAATAGTATCGGCAATCCAGGTTAAATCAGCTTCATCAGAGACCATCGTGGGCCAAACGCCCAGCCCCCCCAACGATTCGACCAGGGTCGAGTCGCCAAACTGGGCAGCAACCTGCTGCTCGATACGCTCTTTTTCGGGCAGGCTCAAATCGGGGCGCAAATGCACGCCTGCTTTCAGCTCGATGTGGTCTCGAGGCGAGAGAATCAGGTAATTGGGCAATGCGCTAAAGTTGAAGAGCACCGGGGGCCAGATGATGCCGGCGGTATCCAGATCCAGCGATTGCAAGGTCGCGCGGGCCTGTTGCTGCAAAATGGCCTCAGCCATGGGGCGAGTACGATGCAGCAGCGATAATGCTTGTTCTCGCTGCTTTTGCAGGGCCTGGCTGGCCTTTTCGGGCTCAGTTTGTGCCGGGTCTGCATAGATGCGCTGAATACGGGCATCCAGCCGCTGCACCTGTCGCGCCAGGGCCACGTAATCTTGCACCAACTGCACCTGCTGCTCTGGGGTCAGACGGGCGCCCGGGCGCGTCCACGCCTCAGCAATTTTATCCACCACCGCGCCCGTTTCGTAGCGAAACAGATCAAAATGCTCAGGCTTAACTGCTCGGGCCACACGTTTTTGTTCGGGCGAGGCAGGTGAGACCTTTTGCCATGCCCACCAGCCCGCGCCGCCGCACAACAGCATCAGCAGTAAAAAGACAATCAGGATCCATCCAAAAATTTTGCGTCGCATGAGGCAATGATACCACAAGATGCCATGATTTTAGCACGCCGGTGCTCATCCCGCTGTTTAGCATCAGCAAAACAAACGCCCCCGGGGTTGCCGGAGGCGTTGTTAAGTGTAAGAGAAGATCGCTTTTAGCGGGCATCCATCTCGACAAAGGCACGTTCGCCATAGCCATCATAAATCTGGCGGGGCCGGGCAATTTTCTGCTCACGATCTTGCAGCATTTCACGCCATTGGGCCAGCCAGCCCACAGTGCGCGGAATCGCAAACATTACGGTAAACATCTCGGTGGGAATGTCCAGTGCCTGGTAGATGATGCCGCTGTAGAAGTCCACATTGGGATACAGCTTGCGTTTGGCAAAGTATTCCTCGTTCAACGCCCGTTTCTCCAGCTCCAGCGCAATATCCAGCATGGGATTGCGGCCAGTGACCTTGAAGACCTCGTGGGCGAATTCCTTGATGATGCGGGCCCGCGGATCGTAGTTCTTGTAAACACGATGTCCAAAACCCATGAGTTTTTCTTTGCCGCTCTCGACATATTTCAGATAATCGGGGATGTTCTCGACACTACCGATTTTATCCAACATGCGCAGCACACGTTCATTGGCGCCACCATGTAGCGGGCCCGAAAGCGCAGCAGATGCGCCGGCAACGGCCACATAGGGGTCAGCCTCGGCGCTGCCAATCACACGCATGGTGGTGGTAGAGCAATTTTGCTCATGGTCGATGTGCAAAATCCACAAAATCTCCAATGCCCGCTCGATGATAGGATTGGGTTTATACTTGGTTTCCGTCATCTTGAACATCATGTTCAGGAAGTTACCCACATAGCTCAAATCATTATCGGGATAAGCATAGGGCAGGCCCAAAGAATGACGATGGGCAAAGGCAGCGATGGTGGGGACTTTGGCTACCAGGCGTCGTGTCTGCAATTCGACAGATTCCTGATCATAGACATTTTTTGCTTCAGGATAAAAGGTAGATTCGGCAGCGACAGTGCTGATGAACATGCCCATGGGATGCGCATCGTACCGGAACCCATCCAGGAACTGGCGCATATTCTCATGAATCATGGTGTGATGGGTGATATCAAAAACCCATTGCTCGTATTGCTCTTTGTTGGGAAGTTCGCCGTAAATTGTCAGATAAGCTGCCTCCAAAAAAGTGGTCTTATCGGCAATTTCTTCGATTGGGTAGCCGCGATAACGCAGAATACCTTTGGCCCCATCAATGAAAGTGATCTTGCTGCGGGTCGAAGCAGTGTTCTTGTAGGCAGGATCGTAGCTCATGGTTCCGAAATCGTCATCATTCACTTTGATTTGCCGTAAGTCCATTGCCCGAATCGTATCGTCTGTTACAGGAATTTCGTAACTTTTGCCGGTACGATTGTCAGTAATGGTGAATGTGTTTTTTCCCATTTTTTTACCTCGAATTTTGTATGGAGTTTTGGATGAGAGATGCGACAGTGCATTTTCATCAGCCGACATTGGTGTCGACCTTACAACTTGTTCGTATTCTACCACACAAAACCTTATCGCAACAACCACATATCCGTGGCAAGACCATATGTCAAAAAACTGAACATTCCGAAAATGACGTATGGTTCTGTAGACATGAGCCACCAGGATCTAAGTGGATGCACATTTGAAAAAGCGCTGTAACGACTAACGTACCCGACTTCAATCACCACAAAGGCGCAAAGACACTAAGAACACCAAGCATTTCAAAGCTTTTTCTTCCTTTGTGCCTTGGTGCCCTTGGGGTGAATTCCGGATGGCAATGATCCGTCACATTTCAACATTCATCGCATGACCTACTTAACAAAAAAAGCCGCCCAAAAGGCGGCAATGCTGTGGCGGCCCATACGGGGTTCGAACCCGTGTCTCAGCCTTGAGAGGGCTGCATCCTAGTCCACTAGACGAATGGGCCACAGTAGGATGTTCACAGATTATACTTGGCCG
>CAZMDD010000019.1:0-24793 GCA_964565065.1 uncultured Caldilineales bacterium
CCGGCTGCTTTCCAACGCCAGGCTGGTCTTCACGTTGTTGCGCAAATTCATCCAGCCCCGTTCCGATTTGGTAAAGCGGGGATCGATAGGTTGCCATTGCCCCTCGTCATCCCGGTAGTTCAACGGATGCGTGGTCATCACGGTGGCGTAACGACCATCATCCAGGCGATAGGTGGCGCTGGTGGCGGTGCGCCGTTCTGGCAGATCGTTCTTGCTGCCATGTTCTCGATGTTGGGGAGGATCGGTATTTTGTGGTGTGCCGATTTCTCCGATGGTGATGGGCCCGGGCGCAGCGACTGCTTGCGTTGGCCGAGGCAAAGATTCCATGGCAAAGGCTGAAGGCGTTGTCCCGCTTTGTATCAGCAACGAGAGTAACGTCATTGTGCCTGCAAGGGCTACTGTTAAAAGTTGCTTCCTCATGATGGCCTCCTGAGTAACCATGTAAAACAGTATTTTGGTTGTAGCTGTCCTGATCGCTGTCCGCTTTTTGCCATAAGGCCCTACGAAAAGAATGGTGCAAAGGGATTTTTCGTGGCTTAGTAGCCTTAGCGCAATTCTTGGGATAGACGTGAACAGTTACTTTTGGTTTATCCCGCAGACGCTGTACGTGAGCATGTGCAGTGCGTGGGACGTTATCTATAGTTATAAACGATGCAATCGCTATTTTTTTGTCATTTTTTGCCAGGAAATTTTTATTTTTGGATATTTGTAACGACCAACGTGCCTGACTTCAATCACCACAAAGGCACAAAGACACGAAGACACAAAGTTGGTGTTCTTAGTGTCTTCGTGTCTTTGTGGTTTCCATCCGGGCTATCTTAGTACTAACAAACTTTCACGCTTCGTCATGGCTGCGTTTGATTAATGTGCTGCAAACAGTGCCAGCACCACGCCACCTGCAATCACGCTGGCAATTTGGCCCGCGGTGTTGGCTCCCATGGCGTGCATCAGCAAGAAGTTTTCAAAATCTTCCTCTTGTGCGACCTTTTGCGCCACCCGCGCAGCCATGGGGAAGGCGCTAATGCCTGCTGCACCAATCAATGGGTTTAAGGGCCCGCGAACCACCCAGCGCAGGAATTTGGCAAACAACAGGCCCGCTGCTGTATCCAGACCAAAGGCAAAAATGCCTAAAACCAGGATGAGCAATGTTTCCTTGCGCAAAAACGCATCCGCTTGCATGGTGGCACCAATGGCCAGGCCCAGAAAGAGCGTTACCACATTGGCAATCTCATTTTCCGAGGCGCCCACCAGACGTTGCACCACGCCCGATTCCTTCATCAGATTCCCCAGCATCAACATGCCAATGAGCGGAATGGCCATGGGAACCAGCAGGCCCACGGCAATGGTCACCAAAATGGGGAAGAGGATGCGAGTGCGCTTGCTGACCGGGTTTTCGCTGTACGGCATTCGCACACGGCGTTCCTTTTTGGTAATCAGCGCCCGCATGATGGGGGGCTGGATGATGGGAACCAGCGACATGTAGCTATAAGCCACCACAGCAATGGGGCCCAATAAATGGGGCGCCAACTGCTGGCTGACATAAATCGAAGTCGGCCCGTCGATGGCGCCAATGATGCCGATGGAGGCTGCTTCGTTGATGTTGAAACCGAGCAGCAGTGCCAAAAACAGCGTGCCAAAGATGCCAAACTGTCCGGCAGCGCCCAAAAGCAGCATGTAGGGCTGTTCCAGGAGCGGGCCGAAATCGGTCATGGCTCCAATGCCAACAAATACCAGCAGCGGAAAAAGTTCGTTGCCCACGCCTGCCTGGTAGAGGATGCTCAACAGGCCATCTTCACCCACCATGGGAGAAAGGGGCAGATTAGCCAAAATGGCGCCCGCGCCGATGGGTAGCAGCAATACCGGCTCATATTCCTTGACAATGGCCAAATACAAGAGCACACCGCCGATGGTAATCATCAGGGCATTGCCCCAGGTTAAAGCATCCAGGCCGGCAAAAAGGGTCGAAAATAAATTCATGGCTTACCCTTCCCTGAATCGGATCAGAATATCATCGTAGTTTACCGATTGTCCTTCCTGCACGAAAATTTTATCCACGACCCCTTCGCGCGGTGAGCGAATGGGATTTTTCATCTTCATGGCCTCCAGCACCAGAAGTTCATCGCCGCGGTCCACCTGTGAGCCGGGCGGCACGCTGATTTTGATAATCACACCAGGCATAGGCGCGTGTATCTCGGTGGGAAGATTTTCGGCCTGAGCGGGTGACGAAGGCATTTCAGGAGGCGATGATTTGGGAGTGCGAGGTAGCAACTCGGGGGGTTTGTGGCTGAGCGCGGGTTGCTCCTTCTGGGCCTGGGCAATGGCCACTTCCGGAATCTGCATCCCGGTCTCTTCCTCTTCCATGATGGTCAAATCATAAACATTGCCCCCGGCCAGCACGCGAAAATGGGTATCATCCTCTTGTTGCAGACCAATGACATAGGTTTTATCGCCAATCGCGACGGTGTAGCGTTTCATCCGTTTCTCCTGCGGGGAACGATGTTAGAACGAAGTTGATAGGCCCGGCCCACAGCTACCCAGCGGGCCTGTCCCTGCTTGACTTCCCGGGCGGGAATACACTTGATGGTAGAAACGAGTCCTGCTTCCTCCTGGCGGTGACGATGCAGGGCCACAAGAATGGCCGCCATCAGTTCGGGAGGTAGCAGTTCACTGGGCGGGGCGGCGGCTGCGGCTGCCAGACGGGCCTTTTCCTCCTCCTTGGCCAGCACGCGCCGGTCAATCTGCTGGAAGATGGCAATGACGCCCCACAGCATGGCCAGGATGGCAAAAACCATGCCCATGCCATAAACCATGAGCATAAAACCAAATTGTAAGTCAGTCATAAGGCACTCAAACAGGCATGAGCCCATGTTTTTTGGGCGGATTGGCTTGAACTTTGGTGCTAAGATAAGAAAGCGCCCGAATCAGTCGCGGTCGCGTCTCTCGGGGATCGATAATGTCATCGATGAATCCCAGCTCAGCGGCTACATAAGGATTAAAGAAGGCGTCTTGATATTCTTTGATGAAGTCAGCCTCCATCTGTTGCGGATCGTCTGCCTTGGCTAAATCGCGGCGATGCAAGATGCGTACAGCGCCCGCTGCCCCCATGACCGCAATCTGTGCGGTGGGCCAGGCAAAAGCCAGGTCACTGCGCATCTCTTTGGAGCTCATGGCAATATAAGCGCCTCCCATGGCCTTACGCAAAACCACCGAAATCTTGGGCACAGTAGCCTCGACATAGGCGAAGATGATTTTGGCGCCATGCCGAATCACGCCGTAGTGCTCCTGATTCACGCCGGGCAGGAATCCTGGCGTATCCACAAAGGTGATGAGGGGAATGTTAAACGCGTCGCAAATGCGGATGAAGTGTGCAATTTTGTCGCTGGCGTTGATATCGATGACGCCAGCCAGGAATGCGGGCTGATTCGCCACCACGCCTATCACATTGCCATTCATGCGGGCAAAGCCCACCACCGCGTTGCGTGCAAAATAGGGCTGCACCTCTAAAAAGCTGCCATAATCCACAACGGCCTGGATGACATCTTTCACGTCGTAAGGCTGATTTTCATCGCTGGGCACAATGCTCAGTAGTGATTCGTCCTGGCGGTCAGGTGGGTCAGTGGCCGGGGCTTGCGGCGGGTCTTCGGTGTTGTTTTGTGGCAGATAGCTCAGCAGCAGTTTGGCCATTTCCAGAGCATCCTGTTCGTTATCAGCCAAAAAATGCGCAACGCCACTGTGAGCATTATGAACCATGGCGCCGCCCAATTCTTCGGTGGTAACCACCTCACCTGTCACCGATTTGACAACCTCCGGCCCTGTCAGAAACATGTAGCTGGTATTGCGGGTCATAATTACAAAATCGGTGAGCGCGGGCGAATAAACCGAGCCGCCCGCGGTGGGCCCGAGCATCAGCGAAATTTGTGGAACCACGCCCGAGGCCAGCACATTGCGGGTGAACATGCCGCCATAACCGGCCAATCCCCGAATGCCCTCCTGAATCCGGGCGCCACCCGAATCCATCATGCCGATGATAGGCCGCCCAGCCTCCAGCGCTAAATCTTGCAACTGGATGATTTTGCGGGCGTGCATCTCGGAAAAACTACCGCCCAGCACTGTGAAATCCTGAGCATAAACCGCTACCTCCCGGCCATCGATTGTTCCGAATCCTGTCACCACTGCATCGCCCGGAAACCGCTTCTTCTCCATTCCAAAACCGCTGACCTGATGCTTGACAAACATGCCCAGCTCCTGAAAAGAGCCAGGGTCCAAAAGGCGTTCCAGTCGTTCGCGAGCTGTCAGTTTGCCCAGACTACGTTGCTTTTGAATCCGTCTTTCGCCACCACCTTGCAAGGCTTCCTCCTGCAATTGGTGGAGTTTTTTTAGGTGTTCCTTCATTGGGGCACGCTATCTTGTTTTGTGAGTGAGGGAGTGAATAGTGTGATAGTTACTACTAAGGTAGCCCGGCTAGAAACCACTAAGACACGAAGCCACAAAGGCACAAAGAAAGAAAAAGTTTTGAAATTCTTGGTGTGCTTAGTGTCTTTGTGCCTTTGTGCCTTTGTGGTGATTGAAGTCGGGTACGTTAGTAGTTACGTGTGATAGCTTTCATTGTATGTGTTTGTGGGTAGATTTACAAAAAAATGGCGTAGCTATTCACCTCCTTCCATGTAGAATAGCAAGATCGCAAAGCACAAGATGACTTGCCACGATACCTTGCTCGCGTGTATGATAGTTCCTGACTGCTCACGTCATCTCGCGGTATCGCGTGCTGCTCCATCAATGCTTGGTAGTGGTTATCTTTGATTGATGGTAAACCACTGCCCATTTTTTCAACCACAAAATCCCATGACGCAATTTGGTGTTTATTCCGAAATCGGTAAACTGCGCAAGGTTCTGGTGCATCGCCCAGATCTCAGCCTGAAGCGCCTGACCCCCGCCAACCATGATGAGCTTCTCTTCGATGACGTGCTGTGGGTCGAGCATGCCCAGCGTGAGCATGACGCCTTTGTACGCCACATGCAGGATTGGGGCGTCGAGGTGTTTTATTTGGATAAGCTTTTGGCCGAGACCCTGGCTGCCAGTCATTTGGCCCGCGAGACCATTACCCGCCTGGTTATCACCCGCAACACAGTGGGTGTAGCGTTGGTGGAGCCGCTGCGGGCCTTGCTGATGTCGCTGGAACCGCACATCCTGGCCCGACACCTCATCGGCGGGCTCACCAAGGGGGAAGCGCAGGCTCTGAGCGATCTCAGCACGGCGGAACGTAGCTCTCTGCTGGGCGTTACAGCTCACGACGACGCATTCATCTTGCCGCCCCTGCCCAATACTCTCTTTACCCGCGATTCCTCGGCCTGGATTTATGGCGGCGTTAGCATTAATCCCATGTTTTATCAGGCCCGCCATCTCGAAGCGTACAACGTGGGTCTCATCTACCATTTTCATCCCATGTTTCAGCGGGCCAAGTTTAACTTTTGGTGGCCGTTGCTGGATGAAAATGAGGCCCGATTCGGTGTCGAAACCTTTGGCCGTGCCTCCATCGAAGGGGGCGACATCATGCCCATCGGCAATCAAACGCTGTTGCTGGGCTTTAGTCAGCGCACCACTGCCCAGATGATCGAGCAATTGGCCGCGCGGCTCTTTGCCGGGGGCGTGGTGCAGCGGATTATCGTGGCGCACATGACCCGAGACCGGGCACACATGCACCTGGACACCGTCTTTAGCATGTTGGATTATGACGCGGTGACCTTATATCCCAAGGTGATGCAAAATGTGCGGGCTTACAGCATGCGCCCGGGCGATCATGAACATCAATTCCACATCACCCCAGAAAAAAGCCTGCTGGATGCGGTGGCCGATGCCATGCAGGTGAAGAAATTGCGAGTCATTGCTACCGGCGGCGACGACTATCAACAGGCCCGCGAGCAATGGGATGATGGCAACAACACAGTTGCGTTGGAGCCAGGCGTGGTCATTGCCTATCGTAAAAACACTTACACCAATCGCGCCATGCGCCGGGCAGGCATCCGCGTTGTCGAGATTGATGGTTTCGAATTGGGCAAAGGACGGGGCGGCGGGCACTGCATGACCTGCCCTTTGCTGCGGGATGGTATCTAACTTGATGCAGGCCACTTACTTTTTGCACACTGTTCCCATCCAACTGAACGTGGATGATGCAGAGGCCTGGCAGCGTTTGCAGCGACAGTGGCAACCCTTTGCCCAGGCTTCACCCGGCAGGCAGCAGCCCATCCATGTGCGTGTGCAGGTGCAGCCGCAGGCGCCCGCTGCACCCTCTTGGCCCGTGGCCAGCACCGGGCCCGACATCACCTATTTTCGCTCCGGCCCGCACATGGCCGCGTTCTTCCCTGGCTGGGGGCGTTTCGATGTGAATCTTGAGGAAGCTGTCATCATCGGGCGTATGGCCCGGGCCGCGGTGCAAACCTATGGTGTCTTCGAGGAGATGCTGCTCATCGCATTGGCTCCGCTGCTGCGCCGTCGCGGCTATTACACCATCCACGCATTTGCTGCGGCGCTGGAGACCCGGGCCCTGCTCATTTTGGGCGAAAGTGGTGCCGGCAAAACCACCACCGGTCTCAGCCTCTTGGCCCGGGGCGCCAGGTTAGTAGCCAATGATACCCCCTTGCTGCGTCCCCATAGCGATGCCAGCCCCGCACTGCACGCTTACCCTGGTCTGCTCAGCGCCTATCCTGACAGCGTGGCCCATTTTCCGCAGCTCGGCCATCTGCTGCAAGAGGGCATTCATCGCCGCGGCAGCGATAAAATCTCCTTTGCTGCGGAAAGTATCTGGCCTCATGTGTGGGTGCAGCAAGCGCGCCCCGCGGCCTTGGTCTTTCCTGCGCTCACGCCCGGGCTCGCGACCTCGCGCCTGACGCCCATGCGCCCGTTCGAGGCCCTGCAACAGCTCATCGGCCAATCCATCGAAGATTGGGATACCCTCACCATTCCTGCGCATCTGCAAGCGCTGCGGCAATTGGTAGATGCCGCGCCCGCGTGGCGATTGCATCTCGCTCCCGACATCCCACACCTGCCCGATCTGCTGCTGCCCTTGCTACAGTGAAGCGATGCCATGAAACCAGCCATCGACCCCACCGATTTGGAAGCGGGCTTTGAGTTTAATGATGACTTCGGGCCATTTCCGCAGAAAAACGAACTCTTCCGCCGCTCCTGGTGGGATGAGCGCATCCGTAACAAAAAAACCGAGGCCTTTTATCGGGGACACAGCCAACCTGTTACCACGTGGCGCAAGGCCATTGGCTATAGGCAACTAGATTACGCATTACGCAACGCGGCCTGGCGCATCAGCGATCTGTTGACCGATATACGGGGGCAGGGACGCCGCGAGGGATTCACCGATCTCTTTACATTGCAGCGTGATGTTTCATCCCAGCAGATGCGTTTCGAGACACCCCACATTGCGGCCCGCAGCATCAAGCAAGCGGCCACAGCTCTGGGCGCGGGCCTGGTAGGCATCACTCATTTTGACAAGCGCTGGCAATACAGCGTACGTTGGCATGATGCCGCGGCGCAGGAGCTGCCCCCGGAACTTGGTGCCGACCTGGAGCATGTGATTGTGGTGGCTGTGCCCATGCCGTATGATGTGATGAAAACCGTACCCTCTGCATTGGGCAGCGCGGCCGCGGGCGTTGGCTATTCCCGCGTTGCCGCGTTGGTAATCTCGCTGGCGCAATTTATTCGCGATTTGGGCTACGAGGCCGAAGCCAGCATGAACGATACCGCCGCCAGCATACCCTACGCCATCAAAGCGGGCCTGGGCGAGCTTGGGCGCAATGGTTTGCTGATAACACCCCGATTCGGGCCTCGGGTGCGTCTGGGACGGGTTTACACCAACTTACCCATGACCCACGACCATCCCCGTTCCTTCGGGGTACAGCAATTTTGTCAGATTTGTAAGCGCTGTGCCAAATCCTGCCCGGCCAAAGCTTTGCCCATGGGTCCGCCCAGTTTTACCATCAACAACATCTCCAATCGGCCCGGCATCAAAAAATGGATGGTCGATGCCGAAAAATGCTTTGGATTTTGGGCTGCACAAAATACCGACTGCGCCACCTGCATTCGCGTGTGTCCTTACAACAAAGATTATGGCAAATGGTGGCATCGTTTGGCTGCGCGTCTGGCTGGTTCTCCGTTGCGTCCTCTCATCCTGGCGCTGGATAATGCCATGGGCTATGGCCAGCGCCAGCGCCCCGACCACTGGTGGGACGAGTCTTAGGCTGTTGTCTGCTGATAACAGCTTTTTGGCGCCGGCGTGCTTCTTCATCAGCCAAAAACAATCACTGCCAACGAAATTTGGGAAGTTTTCGAAAAAACTGCTTTTGATGGTCGAAAAAAGCGTTTTCAAACGTTTATAGAGTGTAGAAGTGTGTTGCGAGAGTGCCCAGTGAGCTGGGTTGCTATCATGTGGGGTGAGGGTCGGCAGGGCGAGCTGCCGGCCCTCTTTTTATGCCCGGAAATTGACTTTCCTGCCAGCGCAAGGTATCTTTTGGCTAACACTTTGCCTAAACCCTGAAGAAGAGGTTCTTATGCCAAGATTCAAGCCGAAAGGACGTATTTCCAAAAGTCATTTGCGGGTGCGCTATGCCGAAACAGATGCCATGGGCATTGTGCATCATAGCAGTTACATCCCCTGGTTCGAGGTCGGGCGTTCCGACTGGTTGCGTGAAGGGGGATTGCCCTATGGTGAATTCGAGAAGATGGGCTACTATCTGACCGTGACAGAGGTGAGCGCCCGCTACTATCATTCCGCCCGCTACGATGACCGCATCACCATTCTTACCTGGGTAGCCGAAGTCAAGAGCCGGGGCGTGACCCTGGCTTACGAAGTTCTGGACCAGCAGGGACAGCGTTTGGTCACAGGCTTCACCCGGCATGTTTGCATCACCCGAGAAGGGCAGCCCGTGCGTTTGCCCGCGGCCTTGCAACAGGTGATGGCACAGGCTGCATAAGCCGGGCGTGGTGTGATTGGTGCCTTTGTGCCCTTGGTGGCGCGCTCAGGATAGCGATAAATCCTTACATTTCAACTTTCATCGCATCACCTACTTAAACCTGTGGAACCACCTTACCGCTTTCCCCCATCATCTCGATGCGCTCCGTTAGTGCATCCACATCTTCATCCTCCAGCGGGGGCAGCTCCTCCAGCGAGCTGATACCAAAATAGTTCAAAAAGTCGGGCGTTGTGCCAAAAAGCATGGGGCGGCCCGCTGTTTCCAGTCGCCCGACCTCTTGCACCAGACCCCGATGCAGCAGTGTGCGGATGACACCATCGCTGCTCACACCACGAATCGCCTCGATTTGCGGGCGTGTCACCGGTTGTCGATAAGCAATGATAGCCAGCGTCTCCAGTGCAGCCCGCGACAGCTTAGTGGTTAAATCCAGGCCCAGATACACTTCGATGGCATCCGAGGCCTCGGGCATGGTTACCAACTGCACAGTATCGTGATGGCGTTGTAAGCGAATGCCCCGGTTTTGCAGTGTTTCGGCCAGCAGGCCCAGCGCCGTTTCGATTTGTTCCGGCGTTACCGCCAGTGCCGCGGCCAGCCGTTCGATGGTCGCGGGTTCACCCGCCACAAAGAGCAAGCTTTCTAGGAGTTGCGTCAGTTGCGCATAGTCAGGGTTTTGGGTGGACTCCTCCACAGCTACCAACACCTCCGGTTCAGGGTGTGTGGTCTCAGCTTCTGGGCTGGCTTGGGTGGGGGCAATGCCGTTTTGCTGTGTCAAGTCGTTATTTTCGGGCATAGGAGCTTTGTTGGGGGAGGAAAAAGGGGCGTGGGGCCTCTTTGGATAAATGTGACCTGTTATGACGCCTATAGACCAAGGTAGGCGATTTTTTAGTATTGCGCATCAAATCATCATTTCGGGATAGGCGCTGTGGCTAAGATGCACGTTGAGCTTGCCCAGCTTCAGGCCCATGTCCTTTTCGATGATTTCCCGGGCCACCAGCATAATCTCCTCTGTCTTCATGGGCAGATCGATTTCGGGCGAGGTCTCCACATCCAGCACAATGTTCACCGTGCCTCCTTTTGGCAGCACTTGCGGCGTGACAATGATAACATCAGCCAATTGGTCCAGATGCCAGGCCAGGCGTTTGGCAATGCTCTCGGCTGTGACACGAATTTCGCCATGTTCGGTGCGCATGACCACTGCCGGGTCTTGTTTTTTGTGCGGCAATTCAGCAATCAGCAGGGGCAGGATGACAATGGCGGCAATGGCAGCCAGGCCAACGCGTCCCAAACCAAAGAAGAGACTACTGTTTCGTTGCGCTTGGCGGGCCCATTGGCTAAAATGCCCAAGTTGCGTTTGCAACCATCCGGTGGTCTCAAAAGGAACCACTGCCAACACAATCAGCGCCAAAAATAAGAAAAGTAGCAACAGAAATCCGATAATACGATTTATAGTGTTCATAACATCGTCCTGATGGAGAAAGAATGAGGCCTATCTGCGAAGATGGTAACGGATGTGCGTCGTGCTGTCAACCTTTGCCGGGCGGGACTATCCACAGCCAAGCCAAAAGGCTCAGTGCCAGCAGTGTGATGAGGCCGCCAGAGCGCAAGCTACGCGGCTGGAACGTTAGCAGCAAGTCATGCTCGCCCGCAGGCAGTAGCACGCCCTGCAGGAAGAGATCAACTGGGAAGATTGCCACGGCCCGGGCCTGCGAGCTATCCTGGTCCAGCACTCCCCGCCATCCCGGATGCCAGGCATTGGCCACCACCACCAAACTTTCAGCATCAGCCTGGTAATGCAAATGCAGGCGGCCTTGTCCCTGTTGCAGAATTTGAATGCGGGCGGGGCTCAGGGGCCCGGACGGGAGCATGTTCGGGCTATCCTCCGCCATCACCACCGCAACCTGCTCGGGCCGGAATGTAGGCTCTTGCATCACGGCCAGCGCGGCATCTGCATGCGCTACGGGTTGCACGCGCGCCACCGCAAAAGCCCGCGGCAGCACCCCGTCGTTGCGATAAATTTTCACATCCCCCGAATGAATGCGCCGCCAGGGGGCCCGGCTGACCACAGGGGTGGCATGCGCGCCACTTTTGGCGTTGTAAACCGCCGCACCGCGCAAAAATAGACTCACGTCATCCCGCAGCAATTCAAAGCGAATCTCTCGTATCCGTGCCTGCGGAAAATTGAGCCGGGCGATGGCATCTTGGCCCGGTTCATGGCGGGGCCAGCGCACCGCTGCCAGACTGCCCGGAGAGGAACGCACATCATCAGCCCCCACCATGGTCTCTACACCCGCGCGCACAGGCAGCGTTAGGCGCGATCCGTTGTCAAAGATGAGCGTGACTTGCGCCACGGCTGTTTGCAGGGCAAGCTGTGCGGCCTCGGGCCCGAGATGGCTGACCAATCCCAGGCCGCTCACCGGAAAAGAGGGCAGATCGGTGATGCGTAGCTCGGGCCGCGACGCGTCCAGCGTTTCGCCCAGCGCCAAATCATAGTAAACATCCTCGTGCCACACATCGAAGGTTTTGTCGGTGATGACATAGCACACATTGAACAATGAGAGCAATGGCTGCGGAGGAATGCTGTGCAACTGCTCCCGCAAACGCCCATCCGCCACAATGCGTTCCCGAGGCAAAAAGAGCTGCATGGCCTGCACAAAGCGAGCCGTGGGCAACACCCCGCCACCAAAGCCATCCAGTGAGGGAATGCCAAAAAGGACGCCCAGATTGGGGGCCACCACCTCTTTGGCCTTGGTGGCGTTGATAAAATCGGTAAAGGCTTTGTCATCCAGGCTGGGCCCGTAAAGCTGCCGCAAGTCCTGCAAATCGCCCGGATCCCAGGTGGTGGTACTCAGGCTTAGTGTGCGGCAACTGCGGGCTTGCTCAGCAGCGATGGCCGCGGGCGCGGTTCGCCATGAGCGCACAGCCTGGGGAGCAGTAGGATGCTGAATGGGTAATGCGTAACTGGCAGCAAAAAGTTCCATGCCCAGCACCAGCGGCAGCAATCCCAGCGGGCGCTTTTTCAGCTTGGTTTTGAATAAACCTTGTGCAGCAACGATCAGCATCAGGAGGATGAGCGTTGCACTCCACCCCAGCAGCGTGATCAAAGTCGGGCGAGTGCTGGCCGCCAGCAATAGGAGCGCTACGATTGCGACCCAGCCCATCCATTGGCGCCGCTGTGTTGGCCACCATGCTTGCGCTGACGTTAGCTGCGCCGTGCCCGACCCGGCCAACAGGGCCAGTCCCAGCATGGTCATTTGCAAAAATCGGGCAGGCACGCGAAACAAATTCCAGCCCGGAACCAGCCGGAAGAGCAGATATTCCAGCGGGTCGTAAGCGCCCAGGGCCAGCAGCAGGCCGCCCATGCTCAAAAATAGGCCCATTCTGCGGGCCCGGCCTGTCCGTCTTAGGCCTAGCAGCGCCAGCAGCAATCCGGTCAGCCCCACATAGCCCAGCCATTCACCATAGGCCTCAGTTCCCAGTGCCGCGCCCAGGTCTCGGGCGTAGTGGGGAAGCAGTGTAAAACCCAGCCGCCATGGGGGCAAACTCAGGGCCGCGTGTTCCCGAAAACCCAGCCCCCCTTGCCGATACGAAAGCCCTGCCAGCTCCAGCGTGGGCAGCAACTGCACCGCGGCCACCAGGCCCGCTGCCAACATGGCCACCAATGCCACGGGCCACATGTCTGCCAGCCTGTTGCGCCAACTGTCATCCTGCCGCTGAAAAGCACGCCAAAGCACATCGGCCAGCAGCCACAGACTAAAAATGACCGCGGCATTGTAAAAGGATTGCGTGTGTCCCGCCAAGAAGGCCAGACTCCACACCAGCGCCATCAATACACCCCAGCGCCGGACACGTTGATGCCAGCGGGGCCATTGGCCCGGGCTTGGTCGATGCTCCCACAGCAGCAGTGCAGCCACCAACCAGGGATAGGTGCTTATTTGATTGGGATGCAGCAGCAATCCTGTAACCCAGCCATTGAGTGCCAGTATCAAGGCCGCTACCAATGCGGGCACGCTCCCCCGATTGATGAGTTTTTTCGTCCAGAAGTAGCCAAAAATGCCAGCCAGCCACGCGTGCAGCGCCGCGGTGAGCAAAATGCCCTTTTCCGCGCTCAAAAAGATCATGGGCCAGCGCAGGGGATAAAAAACTTCGGTTTGGGGATTGGCCTGGAAAGGCGCGCCGGCAAAGATGAAATCATTCCACAGCGGCAAATGTCCCCAGCGCAGCGCCTGATTGAGTTGCTGCCAGTAGGGCGTGAAATAGGTGAGGAAGTCGCCGCTAGC
This sequence comes from uncultured Caldilineales bacterium, assembly GCA_964565065.1. Classification (GTDB taxonomy): domain Bacteria; phylum Chloroflexota; class Anaerolineae; order J102; family J102; genus M2005. The sequence continues at coordinate 13,256 of CAZMDD010000019.1, forward strand.
CGGAACCAGGGGAGTCAACAGAACCCGAGCGTAAACCGCCAGTACCGCCAGGCTCAGGCCCGCCAGCGCCCACCAGTCCGCGCGTGTGAGTCGTTTTGTGGGCATAAAGTCATTATACCATTGTTCCACCGTAACGCTACTGCGACCTTGCTCACTGCTTGCCGCCCGCAGGGCCCAGCACCCGGTAATCTCCTTCACGGCGGGTGATGCGCTGGCCATCCAGGTGTTCCAGCAGCGCCACCATGTATTTGCGGCTGGAGTTGAACAGGTCGCGACATTGGGCCATGGTGATGGTTTCGTTTTGCTGCAAAAATGCGATGATGCGGGTGGTCATTTGCTGGTAGGTTTCGTCGAGAAAGGCGACATCGGGCCCGACGCGCACCAGTTGGCCGCGCTGCAGCAGTACGCTGAAAAGCTCCTCATCTACGATTTCCAGGGCTTGTTTGATGGTGGGGGGAGTGGTGGGGTGCGCCCGAAAGGTGGTCAGCAGTGCTTCGACTTGTTTTTGTTGGCGGGCGTCGAAGCGAGGTGAAAATTCGGCCAGGGCCAGAAAGCCGCGGTTTTCTTGCAGCAGGCCCGCATCCAGTGCCCGTTGCAGCAGTGCATTGAAGGTTTTGGTAGACCAGCCTTGCCGCGGCTGGACACGGCTTTTCAGCTCTTCGCGTAGCATGCCCAGCCAAGCCGGGTGTGCGGTATGATGCGCTTGCAGGGTGCGCGTCAGGCGCTGACTGATGCGCTGCCACGCGGCGTCGGTCATCAGCTCTTCGCCGGGGGCCAGTTGCCAGGCTCGATGCTGGGCCAGCAGTCTGTCTATCACGTTTTGCACTTGCTGGGGCAGCAGTTGCAAGCTTTGGGCCAAGGCGTTGGCGGTCAGCGGGCCTTGTTCGGTGATGGTCAGTTCGGTTAGTTCGAGGGGGTCGTTGCGCAGGAGCGCGGCCATGCGCCGGAAGATGTCGGCACGGCGGCGTTTGTGACGTCGACGAGGTGCGGGATCCAGGATGACGCCACCTGCCAGGGTGTCGCTGGGAGAGGGGCGGCGCAGGATGAAGCGGTCGCCGCGGCGCAGGGCTACAGGGTCACGCAGTTCGATTTGGGCCCAGGTTTCATCACCAGGCAGCAGCTCGTCAGCCTCCAGCAGGCGCAGACGGCCCGGGGTTTCGGCTGCGCCGCTATGAAAGGTGATGGGCATGTTGTGTTTGAGCAGGGTGGGCGCATCTTCCCACGCACGCAAGCGTACATCTACCCGTTTGGCGCTGCGCACCCAGCCGGGCGTGGTGATGACCTGGCCGCGGTGCAGTTGGCTGGGATGCAGGCCTGTTAGATTGACCGCGACCCGGGATCCTGGCTCTGCTTGCTGGATGTTTTGTTTGTGCGATTGCAGGCCGCGGATGCGCGCTTTGAGAGCACCCGGCTGGATGATGAGTTCTTGGCCTACGCTCAGGGGCCCATCTCGCAGGGTTCCGGTGACGATGGTTCCGAAGCCTGCCATGCTGAAGGCGCGATCGATAAAAAGTCGGGGTTGGCCTGTTTGGGCCCGCGCGGGCGCGTGGGCCAGCACATCCTGCAAGGTGCGGAGCAGGATGTCCAATCCTTCACCTGTGTAGGCTGAGACCGCGACCATGGGGGCTTGCGCCAGCACCGAACCTGCTACCACCTCACGCACTTCCTCTTGTACCATTTCCAGCCACTCGGCATCTTGGATGATGTCGGTTTTGGTGATGGCGATGAGTCCGCTTTCGATTTGCAGGAGGTCGAGAATGGCCAGGTGTTCGCGGGTTTGGGGCATGACACCTTCATCCGCGGCGATGACTAAGATGGCTGTGTCTACTGCGCCAATGCCTGCCACCATGTTTTTGATGAAGTCGATGTGACCGGGCACATCGACGATGCCTACCGGGTGGCCATTGGGCAGGTTGAGCCAGGCAAAGCCGAGGTCGATGGTCATGCCACGTTGTTTTTCTTCTTGCAGGCGGTCGGGGTCGATGCCGGTGAGGGCCTGGATGAGGGTGGATTTGCCGTGATCGACGTGTCCGGCGGTGGCGATGACTTTCATGGTGGTTCGTGATGGGGTTATTGGCTGGTGACGACGCGGATGATTTCGTCGGCGATTTTGTCCTGAATGCCGGCGTCGAGATGGCTGGTGAATCCAACACAGGAGCAGTTGATTTCGCCCAATATGTATTTATCGCGGCCCTGGTCATCCCAATCGAGCATGAAGTCTGCTGTCCAGATGAGGGGCAGGTTCCAGCCGCCCAGTTTGCTGGTGATGGTGGAGACGTTGTTTTGGAAGAGGGTGATGAGTTCGGGCCATTGTTCCGGGGTGTCGTAGCGATATTTGGCGCCGGAGAAGAGGGTGGCCGAGAAGGCATCTTTGCTTTCGGCTGGTTTTTTGTGTACGACAAAGATGGGGGTGTCGCCTACCAGCAGGATGCGGATTTCGCCCTCTTTGATGCGGGGCATGAAGGGCATGTCGACCATCAGTCCGTCATCGCCGCTGAGGTATTGGCCGCAGAAGTCCATGAATGCATCCAGTTGCCATGTTTCGACATGGTTATCCACAGCTTCGGTGCATTGGATGCGGGTGTCTGCGGGCAAGGGAACGCCCGGTGTGCTGAGCCGCTCATCTTGCACCACCACCCGCCAAATGCCTTGTCCGGTGGAGCCACGATTTTGTTTGAGCACCCGTTCGCCCCGAGAAAGGGAGGTGGGGAAGCTGGTTTTGAGTTCTTCCAGTGAGTAGTAGGCGTAGGTGTCGGTGGGCACGAGTTCGGTGTCTCGCAGGCGTACCAGGGCATCTTTGGCGCCGTAGCCAATCATGGCGTCGGGATGGGGCATGCCGATGACGCCGTTATCGCTGAGTTTGCGGAGCATCTGGAAGAAGCGTTTTTCGCCGCCGGGGATGGTTCCCGGGTTGACTCGGGGGACGTAGGCATCAAAGTTTTGTAGGATGTAGGTGTAGATGTCGTCGCGGCGGTCATCGGTGTAGAAGAGGGTTTCTGCGTTCCAGCCTCGGGCCCGAACGGCGTTGACCATGGGGAGTGTGTCGCGACGGTGGCCATCCGGGCCTTTGTCGTTGCCGCCAGGTGCTTCGATGAAGATGATGTTTTTTTTCATGGGGTTTTCCTGTGGGGGGGGGCGAATTTTCTTTACGACTAAGGTCGCCCGGCTAGAAACCACTAAGACACGAAGCCACAAAGGCACAAAGAAAGAAAAAGTTTTGAAATGCTTGGTGTTCTTAGTGACTTTGATGATTTTCACTGGATAGCGATGAACAATTACCTTCTCATTTGCCTTTCAAGGAGCAACTCCCATGACATGTCGAGGCGTTCGTGGCGCAACCACCGTCACAACCAACTCCCGCCAAGAAATCTTGCAGGAAACCCGCCGCCTGCTGGCATTGATGATTCGACTCAATGGCATGACCCCGGAAAGCATCGGCAGCGCCTTTTTTACCACCACCCGCGACATCAACGCCGAATTTCCGGCACTGGCGGCCCGGCAACTGGGCTGGTGGGATGTTGCACTGATGTGCGGGCACGAGATGGAGGTTCCCGGCAGCCTGTCCCGCTGCATCCGAATAATGGTGCATTGGAACACCGATACGCCACAAAACGAAATCCGGCACATCTACCTGGGCGAAGCAGTCAAACTGCGCCCAGACAAAGCCTCGTTGCCCCCATTGGATGAAGATGAGCTGGAAGCATGGATTGAAACCCAAGTCAGCACCTGGGAGCGCATCAGCGGGAGGACACGATGAGCACGCAACGCATCGCCTTTCAGGGAGAACATGGCGCATTCAGCGAAGAAGCCATCCGGCAGCACTTCGGCCCCGAAGCTGAAAGCCTGCCCTGCCACTCCTTCGAAGACATCTTCACCGCAGTGGATGAAGGTCGGGCCCAATTTGGCGTCGTGCCCGTAGAAAACTCGGTGGCTGGCTCCATCAACAAATCCTACGACCTACTGCTGGAATACGATCTCAAAATCTGGGGCGAAATCTTCCTGCGAGTGCGCCACAACCTCATGGCTCTGCCTGGAATCACACTGGAAGCCATCACCGAAGTGCGCTCTCATCCGCAGGCGCTGGCCCAATGCGAACGTTTCCTTAATCGCTACGGCTGGCCCGCCAAACCGTGGTACGACACCGCAGGCAGCGCCAAAGACCTGGCCCAAAGCCAGGAAGCAAATGTGGCAGTCATCGCCAGCCAACTGGCCGCCCAAATCTACAACCTCGAAATCCTGGCTCCCGGCATCGAAGACATGACCGCCAACTACACCCGTTTTTTTGTCATTGGCCGGGGCGATGCCCCCTACCACGAAAAAGCCAAAACCTCACTGGTCTTTGCCACCTTTCACAATCCGGGCGCACTGGTGGCCTGCCTGAACGAATTCGCCTCCCGCAACATCAACCTCACCAAACTAGAAAGTCGTCCCCGCCGCAATCGCCCCTGGCACTATGTCTTTCATCTCGACTTTGAGGGGCACTGGCAAGATGAACGCCAGCGCGAAGCTCTGACAGCCTTGCTTTCTCGGGCCGCGTTTGTCAAACTGCTGGGCTCTTACCCCGCGGCCACCATGCCATCGGCCAACACCAGCGGCCAGGCAGAACTTTTGCAGATTTAAGGAGATAGGCATTTGAAACTTGAGAAAAACGCCTGTGTATCTTGACCAACGGCGAAGATGGTATTGCAACCACAGATTGCACAGATTTTTCTTGAGCGTCTTTTTCCTTTTTCTTCGTGCCTTGGTGCCCTTGGTGGTGCACTCTGGATAGCAACGAACCGTTACGAAGAAGATTGGGCATGATCAATTTTGGAAACTTTTTCTCCGTCCAGCTCTCAAATTCAAGGAAATCCCCATGATTATCGTCATGAAAACCAACTCCACCGCAGCCGAAATTGGCGCGGTGATTGCTCACGTTCAACAAGCGGGCGCTTCACCCCATCCCATCTACGGCGAAGAGCGCACCGTAGTGGCAGTGGTGGGCGAAACCCGACGCATCAACCCCACAGAGTTTCAGAAGATGCCCGGCGTAGAAAAACTCACCACCATCAGCGCCCCCTTCAAGCTGGCCAGCCGTGAATCGCACCCCGATGACACCACGTTTCAGGTAGGCGGTTATCAGGTGGGCGGGTCAGATATTCTCATCATGGCGGGGCCCTGCTCGGTGGAAAGTCGCAGCCAATTGCTAGAGACCGCACATGCAGTCAAAGAGGCGGGCGCTCACATCTTACGCGGGGGAGCGTTCAAGCCTCGCTCATCCCCCTACTCCTTCCAGGGACTGGGATTAAAAGGGCTGGAGATTTTAGCCGAGGCCCGCGAACGCTACAACATGCCCATCATCACCGAAGTTATGACACCAGACGCAGTGGCCATGATTGCCGAATATGCCGATATTTTGCAAATTGGCGCCCGCAACATGCAAAACTTCGGGCTTTTGCAGGCAGTAGGCCGTTTGCAGCGCCCGGTGCTGCTCAAGCGGGGCATGATGAACAGCATGGAAGAGCTGCTTATGTCCGCAGAATATATTTTAGCGGGTGGAAATCAAAACATCATGCTGTGCGAGCGGGGCATCCGCACCTTCGAGAAATACACTCGCAACACCTTTGATCTCAACGCTATCCCCATCCTCAAACAACTGAGCCACCTGCCCGTTATGGCTGACCCCAGCCATGCCACCGGACGCTGGGACGCAGTAACCCCCATGGCCCGGGCCGCCATTGCCGCAGGCGCCGACGGTGTCATCGTCGAGGTACATCCCCGCCCCGAAGAAGCACTCTCCGACGGCCCGCAAAGCCTAAAACCGGAACGCTTTGTGCAACTGGTGCAGCAGGTCAAACGCATTGCCGACGCCATGGATCGTACCGTGCCCGACCCCGCACCCGCCCGCGCATAATGCGCACAACACCCCCACCACCACAAGCAAATAACCGAAAACCAATCCCTCTGTCATCGGTTCTTCACAAAACAGGAGCTTTTTATGATTGTCGTTATGAAACCCTCGGCCACCGAGGAAGAGCTACAGCGGATTCTTGATCGCGTCAAGGCCATGAATCTGGAAGTTCACCTCTCATCGGGTGAATCTCACACCATCATCGGCCTGGTAGGCGAAACCGCTCGCCTGGATCGCGGTGCGTTCGAGGTGATGCCAGGCGTAGAGCGAGCTGTGCGCGTCGCTGAACCCTTCAAGCTGGCCAACCGCGAATTCCATCCCCAAAACACACGCATCCAGGTAGGCGATGTAACCATTGGCGGTGACAAAATCATCATCATGGCCGGGCCCTGCTCAGTAGAAAGCCGCAGCCAAATGCTGGAAACCGCACACGCAGTCAAAGAAGCGGGGGCAGACATCTTGCGTGGCGGCGCATTCAAACCCCGCTCATCCCCCTACTCGTTCCAGGGGCTGGGCGAAGAGGGCCTGAAATACATGGCCGAAGCCCGCGAAATCTACAACATGCCTATCATCACCGAAGTCATGGCCCCGGAAGAAGTGAACCTGGTAGCCAGCTATGCCGACATCCTGCAAATCGGTGCCCGCAACATGCAAAACTATCGCCTGCTGCAAGCAGTTGGCAAAGTCAATCGCCCCATCTTCCTCAAACGTGGCCTTAGCGGCACCATGCAAGAGCTGCTTATGTCTGCAGAATATATTTTAGCCAATGGCAATCCCAACGTGATGCTGGTCGAGCGCGGCATCCGCACCTACGAAACCTACACCCGCAACACCTTTGACATCAACGCCATCCCCTCACTCAAACAACTCAGCCATCTGCCCGTTTTTGGCGACCCCAGCCACGGCACAGGCAAATGGCGTCTGGTTTCGCCCATTGCCAAGGCCGCCATTGCCGCGGGCGCCGATGGCCTGATGATGGAAGTGCATCCCCGCCCCGCAGAAGCGCTCTCCGATGGCGCCCAATCGCTCAAACCAAAACGCTTTCAGGCACTAATGGATGAACTTCGGGCCCTGGCTGCCGCGCTGGGCCGCAAAATGTAACCATCTCCCTTTCTCCATTGACCACCGACCATGAAACCAATACCTCCTGCACAACCAACACCTTTCTCCCTCCGGCAAGCGCATATCGTCATCATTGGCATGGGCCTGATGGGGGCTTCGCTGGGCTATGATTTGCGCGGACACTGCCGCCAAGTTACCGGCGTGGTGCGCCGTCCCGAAGCTGTAACCGAAACCGAAGCCAGCGGCTGCGTAGATGAGGCCACACTGGACGCCCGCGCGGCTGTGGCTCAGGCCGATATGGTCATTCTCTCCACTCCGGTACGCACCATCTTACGGCAAATCGCAGACCTGGGCCCGCTAATGAAACCGGGAGCCATCCTGCTGGACATGGGCAGCACCAAAACCGAAATCTGCCGGGCGCTGGACGCGCTGCCCCCCCACGTGCAAGGGGTGGGCGGACATCCCATGTGCGGCAAAGAAATCTCGGGCCTGGCCGCGGCGCAAACAGGGCTTTATGCCGGATGCACCTTTGTATTAAGCCCCTTACCCCGCACCACACCCGCCACACTGGCTCTGGCTCAAGAGATGGTGGCCTTCATCGGCGCCCGGGCCTTGGTGCTGGAACCCCAACGTCATGATGTGCTGGTTGCGGCCATTAGCCACCTGCCTTACCTGAGCGCAGTGGGCCTGGTGAGCCATGTGGCAGATGTAGCCCAACAGGATGCCACGGTGTGGGATGTGGCAGCCAGTGGATTCCGGGACAGCTCGCGGGTAGCAGCTTCGGATGTGCGCATGTTGCTGGACATCTTGCTCACCAACCAAACCGCGGTGCTTCGGGCCATGGATGACCTTGTGGCGCATCTGGGGGAATTGCGGACACTTTTGGCTGCCGGTGATGAGCCGGCACTGCAAAAAAAGCTGGAACTGGCGGCTCAGGCCCGACGAGATTGGCAGAAAAATCGCCAAACCCATTGACAAGCCCCCTTCCGCGTGCTATGCTGGACAAAGATACCCCTGAGACCTCTGCCAGGCACGCCCTGAGCCCACCGGGCGCAAGATTGACGTAACGCCCCCAACCTGGATACAGATGATGAATGACCTGCAATTTAAACTAACCGATGAGCTTTGGGAAGATATGGTGACGCTGGAAGGCGCGCCCATCACCGCCATAACAGTTTGGGATCGCTCATTGGTAGATGAATCACTGCCGGAACCGGTCACCGACCAAAATCGCGTCTTCGTGGATATCGACATCTTTTTGGCTAATCAAACCAAACTGGAACTTTATGGCGCCTGGGTTTCGCAAAATCAAGAGGGCGAACCCATTGTGGGGCTGGATGACATCGGCGAAACCCTGGCGCTACACACGCAAAATGGCGCCATCATCGATGAAATTGCCTCCGATGAAGAAGAGATGTTGATTCTAATCATTGCCAACGAAGCCAAATCATCCCTTTTGCTGGCCGCCACCGCCTGGCTTGAAGATGTGTGGGAAGCATTACCGGAAGAAGTCCTCTAACGCTACGGGGAACATGCGTTCGTGCAATTATTGACAAAAAAATACTCCACAACTATACTTTAAACAGATGTGCATTTGAAACATGAGAAACGTGCCTGGGCATTAGCATCGATGCTTTTAAACGTTTCGTCCGCTCAGGCGCCATCAATCCCCATCGAATCTCCCAATCGCGAACCTTGAACCAGCAACCTTGAACCAGCAACCATCCTTATTCTTCATCATGCCACGCGCATGACAACATTCATATTCGGAGGCGAAGATGTATCAACACACTGTAATCGTTGGCAATTTGGGGCGGGATCCCGAAATGCGCTACACCCCCAGCGGTGTCCCGGTCACCACATTTTCTGTGGCGGTTAATCGCAAATGGAAGGGGCAAGATGGTGAGCCGCACGAAAAAACCACCTGGTTCCGAGTGAAAGCCTGGCGCAAACTGGGCGAGTTGTGCAATCAATATCTCACCCGCGGCCAGTTGGTGCTGGTGGAAGGCGAGGTCGAAGCCAGCGCATGGGCCAGCCAGGATGGTGAGCCGCGGGCCTCGTTGGAGCTCACCGCGCAAAATGTACGCTTCTTGGGCAGCCGCAGCTCAGCTAATGTTGGTGGCGGCAACGGCGAAACTTTGCGCGATGCTCCCCCGGTCGATGAGGAAAATCTCCCCTTCTAAGCACGCCCTTCATGTAACAAATCACCTCTCTCCCCCAAAAACAAGGGCACAAAGATCCCCAAAAAGTCCAACCTAAATCCTTGTGCCCGTTTTTTGGGGGGCTTTTGCGGCAAAAGGTGTACAGAGATCTGTACTATTTCAGGCCCGATCGAGCCAGCTTTGCAGGTCGGCGACGAGAGGCCTTGAACCAGGCGGTAAATTCGCAGGTGCGTTGCCAATAAAAAACACCGTTGGCGAGGGCTGTGCGCGCACAGGCGTAGGCAGGGGTGGAGGTGTGCGCCGGGGCAAGCTGTTGATGTAATCGAAAGAACTGAGCAGCTCGACAAAAAGCCAGCCAGCTTCCCCCGCGGGCGTAGAGCCATAAACCCAGTCCCCCGCCTGATTACGGGCCTCGGGCACAAAAATCGTTCCCTGAGGCAACATGGTTATCAGGTCGTAGGCGGCATCGGGCCCGGTGCGCAGATTGGCCAGCTCGACCATGATTTGTGGCGGGCCCGGCGTGGCAGTGGGTGGCGGTGTTAAGACTGGCAAAATGGCATCGGAGGCCACTTGCAGCAGCTCGGCAAAAAGCCAGCCCTGCTCACCTGCGGCAGTGCGTACCCAAACCCAGGCATCATCCGCGCTGCGGCCCTTTAGCACCACCTCATCCCCCTGGGGCAGGATGGACAGAACCTGATACGCATCGCCCGGGCCAGCGCGCAAATTCACCAGCTCGGCTACGATTTGCGCCTTGTAAACGGGCAGCGGCGTGGGCGTGGGCGTGGGCGTTTGCGTGGGTGTGGGCGTGATGGTGGGCGTGGGCGTAAACGTTGGCAGCTCCGGCAATTCAAAGGGCAGCTCCGGCGCAGGAGCCAACGCCAGCGCATCACGGCCTACAAATGTGGGGGTAGGACTGGCTGTGGGTGGAATAAATGGCTTGGGCGCTCGGGCGTTGAGCAAAAGTAACACCAACGCCACCAGCAACAAAATAGCAGCCAGCAAAATAGAACTACAAGAATTTAAGCGTTGTTGGGTAGGATTACGACGACGAGGCATGGTCAGGAACAATGAGCATGGGAAAAAGCAGAATGAGCATTCAGGATACCACACCTTGACACAATTTCTGTAGATTTTTATACAGGCTTTCGAATCAACAATTCAAGATGCAACAAAACCCCGGCAGATGTCGGCCAGGGCTTTGTTTGAAGTAAGGTAAAATGAATCGAGTGGCTCAAACAGAAGGAGGCAAGGTCTCGTTGTTGGTTCCGGCAATAAAATCTTCCAGCTTGCTGCGGGCCACGTCATCGGTGAATTGTACGGGCGGCGATTTTTTGAAGTAAGCACTGGGAGCAATCAAGGCCCCTTTCAGGCCGCGGTCAAGACCCAATTTGGCACAGCGCACCGCGTCGATGATAACACCGGCGCTGTTGGGACTATCCCACACTTCCAGCTTGAGCTCTACATTCAGCGGCACATTGCCAAAAGTAGTTCCCTCGATGCGAATCTGGGCCCATTTTCGATCTTTCAGCCAGGGCACATAATCGCTGGGCCCGACATGAATATTCCCCTCGCTCAGCTCATGGCTGGTCAACTGACTCGTCACAGCCTGAGTCTTGGAAATTTTCTTGCTTTCCAGCCGAGAGCGCTCCAGCATATTCAAAAAGTCGGTGTTGCCACCAAAATTGAGCTGATAAGTGCGGTCAATGCGCACACCGCGATCTTCAAACAAGCGAGTAAGAATACGATGGGTGATGGTGGCTCCGACCTGGCTTTTGATGTCGTCGCCGATGATGGGGAGACCGGCATCGAAGAAGCGTTGTTGCCACGCAGGCGTGGTGGCAATAAAGACAGGCATGGCATTGACCACCGCTACGCCCGCTTCCAAAGCCTGCTCCATGTACCACCGTACAGCCTCTTCACTGCCCACGGGCAGATAGTTGATAAGCACATCGGTCTTTGTGTCGCGCAGCACCTGTGCCACATCCACCGGCTCTGCGGGCGATTCTTCGATGACCTCTTTAAGATAGTAGCCCAACCCATCCATGGTAGGCCCGCGCATCACCTCGACCCCCATGTGCGGGGGCTGATGGAAGACAAATGTGTTGTTCTGACCCGAGAATATGGCCTCGGAAATATCTTTGCCTACTTTGTCGGCATCGACATCAAATGCGGCCACAAATTCCACATCCCGCACATGATAGCCGCCCAGGTTCACGTGCATCAAACCGGGGATAAAATCGTCATCTTTGGCATCGGCGTAGTAGTAAACGCCCTGAACGAGGGATGAGGCGCAATTGCCCAACCCGACAATAGCAACACGAACTTTTTTGTCAGACATTGTTTTCTCCTGGAGTGTCTTGGGGGATTGTAACGGTGTTTTTAGAATGATGATACAGGCAGAGATAGCTAAGTAGTTTGCAATAA
>CAZMDD010000020.1:0-3057 GCA_964565065.1 uncultured Caldilineales bacterium
GCCTTCAACGCCCGCGAGGGCTTCACCCGCGAGGACGACACCCTGCCCAAGAAACTCTACAAGCCCCTCAAGGGCGGGCGCAGCGATGGCCTCGCCATGACGCCCGACGAGCTGGAACAGGCCAAAGATTGGTACTACGAGATGGCCGGCTGGGACGCTAACGGCGTGCCGACGCGTGAGAAGCTGACCGAGCTGGGCCTTGGCTGGATCGAGATATAAGATTCACCACGGAGGCACAGAGGACACGGAGAGGGCAAAAGGTTCACGGAGGATATCCTCAAAAATGAACCAATAATCCCGCTCTTGGCTCCTCCGTGTCTCCGCAGGCTGACGATGGATTTTGAATTGAAAGCCATTGAAAAATTGCTTCCTGTCCACGAAGCCCAGCTTATCACCTATATGAAACTTGCATCCTGTTCTGTGGGATTGCTCATCAACTTCAATGTGCCTGTCCTCAAAAAAGGAATCATCAGGCGTGTTCTTTGATTTTTCGTAACGACTAACGTACCCGACTTTAATCACCACAAAGGCACAAAGACACTAAGAACACCAAGAATTTCAAAACTTTTTCTTTCTTTGTGCCTTTGTGGCTTCGTGTCTTCGTGGTTTCTAGCCGGGCTACCTTAGTCGTAACGATTTTTCCCTTACATTCTTCAACATGGTGGGCACAGAAATGCTCCTGTTTTCTCTCCTTGAGATTTCTCCGTGCTCTCCCTGTCTCCGTGGTAAAAAACAACCATGAAAATCCTAGTCTTAGGCGGCGCCGGCAAAATGGGCGGCATCGCTGTACAAACCCTGGCCAATGATCCCCGTGTCGACGAGGTCATTCTGGCTGATTTGAATCTCGAAGCAGCGCACGCGGTGGCCCAAACCATCGGCGGCGACAAAATCACTGTGGCATCCATCGATTTGCGAAACCACGACGCGCTGGTCGCGGCCCTGCGGGATGTGGACGCAGTGGTCAACGCCACCGTTTACTACACCAACCTGCCCGTGATGGAGGCCTGCATCGAGGCCCGCACGCCCTACGTCGATCTGGGCGGGCTCTTCCACACCACCCGCAAGCAATTGGAGCTGGATGAGCGCTTTCGCGAGGCGGGCATCAGTGCAGTGCTGGGCGTGGGCTCCGCGCCCGGCGTGCCCAACGTCCAGGCCCGCTACGCGGCCGAGCGCCTGGACAGCATCGACACCATCCGCATCTACGACGGCATCAAGCCGCCTCCGCCCGAAAACAGCGCCTTCACCTACGCAGTAGCCACCATCCTGGATGAGCTCACCATGCAGCCCATGGTCTTCCGCGATGGCGAATTCAAGGCCATGGAACCACTGAGCGAATTCGAAAATTACCAATTCGCCAAGCCTCTGGGCAGCCTGCCCATGCACCTTTCCCTGCACTCCGAGGTAGCCACCCTGCCCATCTCCTTCGCAGATAAGGGCGTGAAAGAGGTCTTCTTCAAAATCAACTACTGGGGCATGTCGCCCGAGACCGTGGCCCGGGTGCGGGTGCTGGCCGACTACGGCCTGAACAATCCTGAGCCGATAGCGGTCAAAGATGTGAAAGTTGCCCCGCGGGATCTCATGGTCTCGCTGTTGCGGCAATATGAGCCGCCCGCCACTGCATTTCTGGCCCCGCCCGCCAACGAGCCCCCCAACTGGGTCAAAGAGATTGTCACCGAAGTGCGGGGAACGAAAGATGACCGGGAAGTCACCTATCGGCTGGGCACGCTGACAGTGAAGGGTGCGCTGCCCACGGGCGCGGCCCCCGCCATTGTCGCCATCTGGCTGGCCCAGGGCCGCATCGAGCCGGGCGTACATCCCCCGGAGCTGGCCCTGGATCCAGAGGGTTTCTTCACCGAATTGAAGAAACTGGGCATCGAAACCCAGGTAACAGTGACGCAGGAAATCTAGCGACACTGCGTTGCGAACATTGCCGAGTTTACAACCAGCGTGATGCGTGATGCGCCAGGGCGTCACGCATCACGCATTCACATCTCACGAACATAGGGCACCCGCCCAAACAGGGCCAACGCATCATTGCACCAGCACATCTACCAGGCTCTCATAGGCTACCTTCCAGGTCATGGAGCCCCGATCCAGATAATGCGAAAGCTTAGTCACCGTCCAGGGCATGTCGCCATAGGTGGTCATTTCGCCAATGAGATAATCACTGAACGCTTCTTCCTGATCCAAGGTGAAGGTGTCGCCTGAGTCGTAGGGGCGCCAATCGCCGTGATAAACAGGGGTGCTGTTGGCCTGTTCCCAATCACGGGCATCTTGCACCTGGGCGGTCACATTAGCTTTTTCCTCGGCTGTGCCCGTAGTCCATGAATTGGAGTGACCAGGCTCGTTGCGAGGGCCAAGCGTCCAATACTCCCATTTAGCCAGGGCGGAGTCCGAAGCAGAGCTGGGAATGACGAGATTATCCAAATAGGAAGGCTTGCCCCTCAGAGGCGGGGAATAGATGAGAATGCGAGTGTTTAGCGAATCCTGAATTGCAGTGGTTGTGGCAGCGAAAAGTGCGTTGGCGTCATCTACATCGACAAAAGTGAAGCGTTTGACGCGTTCGGTGAGATCAAAGCCCAGTTTGTGCGAGTAGAACTTGTAATGCTCAGCCACAGCATCCCACCAATCCACGAAAGCCTGGCGCTGTGCCGCATCGGTCATGTCTCTATCATCAGGATTGTAAGTGATAATGGGAAACAGGCCCACCCGCAACGCATTTAAGATGAAGGGATCCAGTTTCTCGAACAGGGCATCATTAGCGGCATCAGATACGATGATTCGAACATTTTCGAAACCGCGGTTGTGAACGGTTTCTGCCCACGTCACGGCGTCCCTGTTCTTCCAGGTTCCCCAGTACATGGCGATACCATGACCCAGCCCGGCCTTGTAAGCGCTGGCATTGATGACGGGAGTCAAACCATCATAGGCCTGTGTAGGATCCATCCCTGCGTCCACCTCATCGCCATTGCTGACGCCATCACCATCGGCATCATCGGCAGCGTTGCCACTGGTGGGGTCTTTGGGATCGAAGCCATACTTCACTTCGTCGCCATC
>CAZMDD010000021.1:0-7600 GCA_964565065.1 uncultured Caldilineales bacterium
GTGCCTTTGTGGCAAACCTTGGCATTTCAATACGCCAGCAGCCTTTCCATGCCTGCGCGAATGCGTTCGACGCTGGGCACGACGCCGGTCATCAGTTCTTGGCTGTAAGGAACCATGACTTGCGGGGATGTCACTCGCAGCACTGGCCCGTCCAGCCACTCGAAAGCTTCATCGGCGATGGTGGCCGCGATTTCGGCACCAAAGCCGCCAAAACCAATATCTTCATGCACAATCAGGCATTTAGAGGTTTTGCGCACCGATGCCAGCACACCCGCTTTATCCCACGGCTGCAAGGTGCGCAGGTCGATGATTTCGATGCTGGCATCCAACGTCTGCGCGGCCAATTCGCAGCGCTCGACCATGGCTCCCCAGGTCACAACGGTCAGATCATCACCCGATTGGTCGATGCGGGCCTGGCCAAAGGGCAACATGTAGGCATCGCCAGGATAGGGACGACGGGCCCAGGCTGCATCGTACATGGCCCGATGCTCAAAGTAGATGACCGGATCATCGCCACGCAACGCGGTACGCAGCAATCCCACGGCATCTTCGGCATTGGAGGGCACAGCCACCTTCAAACCGATGGCGTGGGCGTAGGCGACTTCATTGGTAACGCTGTGCCAGGGATCGCCAATTTTGCGATATCCGCCCGACATGCGTATCACCAACGGTGCGCCAAAGTGATTGGCTGTGCGCCAGCGCACCGTGCCGCAGTTGTGGATGCGCTCGGTGGCGGGGTCGGCATATTTGCGATACTGAATTTCGGGGATGGGGGTAAGGCCCGCAAAAACCATGCCCACAGCCCGTCCCATGATGCCTTCTTCCGAAAGGCTGGTATCAAAAACGCGCCCGGGCCCATATTTGGCTTGCAGACCCAAAGTGGCAGTGTGTACGCCTCCCTTGCGCCCCACATCTTCGCCAAAGATGCTGGCCCGCGGATTCAGGCTCAACTCGACATCCAACGTGCGACGGATGGCCTCTACCATGTTCAGGCGGGTGGGTTGCGGCGGATTGGGCACATCGCTGCCGGGCGGAAAGCTCAGCCCCGAAGGCGTGGGCCCGCCCATCTGCGCAGGATGGGCGGGATCGTGCCAGACATGATGTGTGACAGTAGCCGCATCAGGTTCGGGCAAAGCCAAGGCCTCTTCCAGCGCAGCTTGAGCCTGGGCACGCGCTGCATCGAACAGGGCCTCCCAGTCCTCCTGGCTCATCAAGGCTGGAACCAGATAGTCGTGCAGGGCGGGAATAGGATCCAGGCGGGCGTCACGGGCCAGCTCTTCGGCGCTCTTGTAAGCCTGATTATCCACCGACGAATGCCCGGACATGCGCGGGACGATGAGATGCAGCAGGCCCGGGCCCCGGCCCGCGCGCACATGCGCCACCGCGTTGGCCACCAATTCGGCGGTTTCGGCAGGCTGTGTTCCGCTGCCATCCCACACCGTAAGATTGGTAAAGGACGCGAGATTTTTGGCAATGTTGCCGCCAGGCGTTTGGATGTTGCCAGGCACCGAAATAGCCAATTCATTATCTTCGATGACAAAAAGTACCGGCAATTTTTGCGTTGCAGCGATATTGATGGCGGCCCAAAAGCCATTGGAGGAGGTAGAACCATCGCCGCCGAAGATGATCGCTATGGCCTCATTCCAGCTTTCATCTTTTAATTCCTCAACATAATACTTGATGGCCTGGCCCCAGCCTGCCCCTGGCGTGTACTGCGAGCCCACATCCGCAGCATTGGGGATGATGGTGACGCCACCTCGGGAGGGCATATTGAAAACCACGCCCACATCACGGCCATCACTGATGCCGCCAGCCTTGGTCATGCCCGAGGCCAGCACCTCTACCGGGGTCAGACCCACCCCCAAGGCATAGGGTCGACAACGATAGTAAACACTGGCGCCATCATGCGGATGCGTGGTGAGCTGACTGAGCAAAACTTGGTCCAGTTCATGCCCGCGGGCGGAAAATTGATATTTGACCAGCCCCTGCGGCGTTAATTCCTGCTCCTCCAGCTCATCCAAAATGCGAGAAAGCATGATGGTTGAGGCTGCTTGTTTCCAATCAAAAGCGGGATGCAGATGGGCTGCGGGACGGGTCGACGTTTTTTGGGTCATTGCAAAGCTCCTGTTTCAAAGAGGGATCATGTATGAGCATTTACTTCATTATACACCGTGCCCGTGTGGCAGCCAATCCAGTGCCAAGACCTGAGGCCGAGTCTCATGTCGTTCTTTTGCAACATGGCCCGCGCCTCTTGCCCAATTGCTGTGGCTACGGTATGATTCTTTATCCACACACGAGGTGTTTTTATGATTACAGAAGCAGACATTCTGGACGCGCTACGTACCGTTTATGACCCGGAGTTTACGCTGGACATCGTCACGCTGAACATGGTCAAGGCTGTTCAGATTTCGGGTCGGCAGATACGCATCGATTTGGTGTTGACCACGCCTTTGTGCCCGCTGGCTCCTCTCATCAAACTCAAAATCGAGCGGGCAATCAAGCAGGCTGTGCCCGAAGTAAGTAGGGTCATCTCAACGATTTTGAATGAACAATGGGAGCCCCCCGCTATTTTGGGGCCCATGGAGATTGTTTATCCCGATTTTGTCAACGTTCAGCCATTGCCAGGAGTATGAAGATGCGAGCTGTTGTTTTTCGAGAACATAGCCCCCGCTTAGATGTTTATGATGTGGTGGATGATAGGCCTGTGCCAGTGCCGGGCCCGGATGAGGTGTTGCTCAGGGTGCATTATGCCGCCCTGAATCGACTGGATGATTGGGTACGCAAGGGCTGGCGCGGCTTGAATCTGGAGCTGCCGCATATTCCTGGCAGCGATTTTGCCGGCGAGATCGCCGCGTTGGGCGCTGATGTTAGTGGCTGGGAAGTTGGTCAACGCGTCACCGGAAATCCTACGCTGTTTTGCGGGCGCTGTCGCTATTGCTTGCAGGGGAATCAGCATTTGTGCGAACAGTTTGCTGTGGTGGGGGAGCATGTGCATGGTGCTTGCGCCGAATACATGGTCTTGCCTGCCCGCAATCTTATTGCCGTGCCCCAGGGTGTTGACCTGAAACTGGTGGCCGCGGGGAATCTGGTAACGCTCACAGCGTGGCGCAATCTTATTGTTGATGGCGGTCTGCGTCCGGGAGAACGGGTGCTGGTGGTGGGTGCGGGGGGTGGCGTTAACATTGCTGCAATGCAATTGGCCAAGTTGACCGGAGCCACGGTATGGGTTATTGCCAGTAATGCCAAAAAGGCGCAAATGGCGCTGGATTTGGGAGCTGATTGGGCTCTTGACCGCAGCCAGGAACCACAATGGGCCAAAGCAGTATGGCTGCACAGCCAGCGGAAGGGTGTCGATGTGGTGGTGGATAATGTGGGTGCGGCCACCTGGGGCCAAAGTTTACGGGCGCTGGGCCCGCACGGGCGCTTGCTGACAGTGGGAGGAACCAGCGGCTATGGCGCACAAATTCCGGTCAATCTCATTTTTGGACGACAACAACGCATCATCGGCAGCACCATGGGCAACATGGAAGATGCCCATCAGGCGTTCAAGTTGATTTTCTCTGGCAAACTTACCCCGGTTATCGATAGCATCTATCCCCTGGAAGGCTATGTGGCGGCGCTACAACGCATGCTGGCCAATCAGCAATTCGGCAAACTGGTCATTGATGTGCGTCCGAACGCTTAATCGCCCACCGATTGCGCCACACCACCTCCCAGCATCCCAATGACCCCGGCCAGTAGCCAACCTACGCTGCAAAAAAGTGTGGCAAAAAAGATGCTGCCCCCTACCGTGTTCATTTGCAATAAATCAATGCCCAGGCCTGCAAAGTATTGGAGGATCGGTTGGGGCAGTAGCAATAGGCCCGGCAACTCATCCCCCATCATCTTGAAAGCCACGGGAGCCAGTGCGATGTTGCTCACGCCATCGATGACGCCCGCCATGATGCCCGCGCCCAGGCCTGCGGCCACGCCTGACGCGTCTCCGTACCCGCGGGCGATGCGCCCGGCCATGTAGCCACCCAACGCCCACGCCGCAATCCGCAACGGAAACGCGAAAAATCCGCATACCGGAATCAAGCCCAGTACCGAAAAGGCGGCTGCCAACAGGCCACCAACCAAACCTCCGCGAAAGATGCCTCGTGCAATCATAACGTTATTTCCAGAAGAAGAACTGCTTGAAGCCTAAAAAGGCCGAAGTCGCCGCATCCAGGCTGATGGCTTCGATAACGGACCAAACTGCAGCGCCCACCATGCGGCCAAAGGGGGTGTAGGCAAAAAGGAAGAAGAGGATGAAAATGCCCATGCCACTGAGCATGTAGGCATAACGTAAGATGCTGGGGGGCAGCCACGGTTCCAAAATGCCAAATCCATCCAGCCCGGGCCAGGGCAGCAAATTGAGGATGAAGGCGAAAATCTGGAAGAAGGCCAGCAAAGCCAATGCCTGAAAAAAAGCGGCATGTGTCATAAGTGTTTCGTTGCTGACGCCAAACATGAAGGGCGTGAGCAACAGTAATCCAAACAAAAGCGTAGCCAGCGGGCCCGCTGCCGAAACCAAACTCAATTGCCAGCGCTCACGAATGGCCGCTCGATTGATGTAAACAGCACCACCTGGCAGCGGAATGCCGCCCATGAGCAAAAAGAGAATGGGGAAGAGGATGCTCATTACCGGATGGGTGTATTTGAGCGGATCCAGGGTAAGATAGCCCATGCGAGCCACGCTGTCATCACCGCTAAGATAAGCGGTTAAGGCATGACCAAATTCATGTAGCGAGACCGCCAAAATCCAACCGATGAGTACAAAGGCAAAGGTTAGCGGGCCAGTTTGCCCGAGATTCTTGAAAAGCATGTAGCCCAGCGCGGCAAACACCGCCACCAGCAGCAAAAAGATGGGGCTAATCTGAGGAGAAAAGCTGACCGTGCCGCTCGGGCCCAACACCTGACGCCTGGGACGCACAGGCTGGACCGTGGCCGATGGAGTAGACTTGTCGAACTGGGCCCGTTCCTGAAACAGCCCGGCGCGCACGGCAAATTGTTGCAGAATGGCTCCGGCCTGGCTATCGGCGGTGCGCAGCATGCCCAGAATCATCATGCGGGAGTCAATGAAATCCAGGCCCAGCTCTTCAGTCTCTTGCACCGTGGCCGCCATCACCCGGGCGCCATCCGCAGTTAAACCGAATCCGTAAAAATTGCCCTCCTGGGGGGGCTGCTCTTGCTTGGCATTCAACCGCACATAAGCCCACAACCTGGTTTTCAGACTTTCCAGCTTGATGGCAAATCGGGCCAATGTTTGTAAACCCAAACTATCGCCAGATTCCAAAATTCCCAGCAAGATATGGTAAGAGTCTAACCATTTTTGCCCCAGAGAAATAGCAATGGCCTGTGCTGTGGCCAACACCCGCGCACCATCTTTGGTCAGGGCCAGCGGTTTTTGTGAAGGAGAATCAAAATTGCTTGTGCTCATAACCGCCACTATACCATAAATTCTGTTCCGCACGAAATGATTTAAGTGAGTGATGCTATGAAAGTTGAAATGTAACGGTTTATCGCCATCCAGCGTTCACCACCAAACGCACAAAGGCACCAAGGCACGAAGAAGAAGGAAAGAAACTATCAAAAAATCTGTGTCATCTGTGGTTGCCATCTTCGCTGTTCGCGAGATGCGCAGCACTTTTCTCAAGTTTCAAATGTGCATCTACTTAAGCCGCAATTCCGGCGGCAAGTGCATGCTGGCACCCAATTACGAATCAATGCCGATTTTTAACCGTCGCAATAATCGTGGCATTCCACGTTTAACATAATCTTCGATGAGTGCTGCGGTTTCATCATATTCCCATTGCTCACCGCCATAGGGATCATCAACACCTTCGTGCCCGCCCGAAAGTTCGCTAAGCAGCAAGGTTTTCAGCATGGCTCGCTGCCAAGTGACAAAAATCGAGCGTCGGTGTCTCTCTTCCATGACGATGATGAGATCTGCATCGTTGACGAGTTGGGTAGTAATCTGCTTGGCCCGATGCTCACTGATATCCAGGCCCCGTTGCGCCATGGCATTCACCGAGCCGCTACTGGCCGGATGTCCAATCATGGCAAATGTTCCTGCTGAATCGATGGTCACATCATCGCTAAGGCCAAGTTCCGCAATCTCACGGCGAAAAAGTGCCACGGCCATGGGAGAACGGCAGACATTTCCGGTGCAAACAACCAGGACTGTTTTCATATCGAGCAAAAGGGAGGAATGAATAATGGATGAACGCTATAGAAAATCGGCCCATCCCCCAACGAGAATGGGCCGACTGCGTGTGTCTTGACAAAAAATCAGGCGATATCTGGTTGTAGCAGCCCGTAATCGCCAGAGCGCCGCCGATAAAGGACATTTATCTGGCCATCATCGGCGTTGAGAAAGAGGAAAAAGTCATGTCCCAACATTTCCATTTGTTCGATGGCCTCCGCGGCATCCATGGGGTAAACCTCGAAGCGCTTGGTGCGAACAATGTTGCCATCGGACATGACATCTTCGTCAAGCAAATCTGCAACAGGTGAAACGCTTTGCTCCAACGAGTTGGCCTCGGCAATGGCCCGCTTGTGATTTCGGGCCCGTTTGCCCTTGAATCGGCGGATGCGTCGTTCAAGCTTGTCGGAAACAGCATCAATCGACGCATGAATATCGGCGGTGCGCTCCTCGGCTCGCAAAATGGTGCGACGGCTGCGTAGCGTTACCTGAACAATCTGGCGATCCGAAGAGCTACGAGCCTTTTCTTCTCGCAATTCCACTTTTACATCGTCGATATCGGGTAGATAGCGCTCCAGCCGCCCAATCTTTTTCTCGACATACAGCTTTAATTTTTCTGTCAGCTCTACATTGTGACTCTGAATAACCAGGTTCATCATGATGAGAGACTCCTTTGAATTATCCGGCACGGCCTGTCGTTAGCCTGCCAGAGGATGACAGAGCTCGGGTGCAGGACGCGAGATGAGGACGGTTTTGGTAATCGAACTGATCGTGCCCCACAAGCGCGCATATCTATTTTGTGAGACCATTCGTGTGCTCTGTTCCAAAAATCGTCGTCGGTCAAGCATCGTTGCACTAACTCCTTGTGTTTAGTATAACATGTTTTTATCGTTTGTTCAACTGCTTTTTTTGCGCCTTAAGTAAGTGATGCTATGAAAGTTGAAATGTGACGGATCAGTGCCATCCGGAATTCACCACCAAGGGCACCAAGGCACCAAGACACGAAACCCATCGAAAAAACGTGTCCCGGCGAGTCTGTGACTCGGCGGGTTGACCGCGGGCCCGCCCGGGCATCATGCGCCCGCGCCCGTGTGTGCGTTCGCGTGTGCGCCCAACCGCCTTCGCCCGCGGCTAAAGCCACGGGCTACCGTTGCCAAGCCCCGCTGGGGCTGCCCCCACAGGAGGCTGCTGCGCAGCCGGTCAGATGGTCAGAGGTCAGAGGGCAGAGGGCAGAGGGCAGTGAGCAGTGGTAAACAGCCAGCTCCTCCGTCAAAAAAATGTGTCCAGGCGAGTCTGTGACTCGGCGGGTTGACCGCGGGCCCGCACATCATGCGCCCGCGCCCGTGTGTGCGTTCGCGTGTGCGCCCAACCGCC
>CAZMDD010000022.1:0-7869 GCA_964565065.1 uncultured Caldilineales bacterium
CGGCTAGAAACCACTAAGACACGAAATCACAAAGGCACAAAGAAAGAAAAAATGGCTCTTTTGGATTTCAGGGGGTCTGGCGCTGTCAAGCCGCCGGATCACGGATCCGGCTCAAGAGCAGGGGCTCCCAGGGCGAATTCGCAATCTGCCCGGCCTATCACTCTCTGAAATCCAGTTGAGCCGAAGTTTTTTCTTGTTTCGTGCCGTTGTGTCTTTGTGCCCTTCGTGATCAATCAGAGGATGAGAATCGTCATCGCTTTTGTGCTTGCCAAGAGCTGCTCCATCGATTGCTGCGCAACATGAGTATCGTAAGTGAGCGGGCCGTAAAAGCTAAATCGACTCCTTTCTGTGTGGCACTTGATGACAACCACGACAGCGGGCCTCATACGATTCCGACGCGCCAATAAGTACGATGGGGTCATCGAAATAAGCGGGCTCGCCATCGATGAGGCGCTGGGTGCGGCTGGCCTCGCCACCGCAAACCATGCAGATGGCGTGCAATTTATGCACACTTTCCGCTTTGGCCATGAGTGTGGGCATGGGCCCAAAGGGAATACCGCGAAAATCAGTGTCCAGCCCGCCCACAATCACCCGCTTGCCTTGCAGCGCCAAGGCGTCGCAGACATCGATAATCTCGTCATCGAAGAATTGCACTTCATCGATGGCCACGACGATGGTGTCAGGCGCCAGTCGTTCCAAAATCTCACTGGCCCTCTCGATAACCTCTCCTTCCCATTTGCTGCCATCGTGCGAAGCCACGGTGCTTATGCCGTAGCGATTATCAATGGCTGGTTTAAAGAGCTGAACTTTTTGGTTGGCAATGGCGGCTCGTCGCAGCCGCCGCAGCAACTCTTCGGTTTTACCGCTGAACATCGAGCCGCAAATGACCTCGACCCAACCGCTGTTCGGGCGTAGATGTCTGTTTGGCATGGTGCTTTCCTGTTTTGTGGCGAGACCGCTCTCTGTTGCAGGACAAAGAAAAAGACAGGAACTGGTGAACAGTCCTGCCTTTGATGGGTTGGGGTTGGTGTTAGTTGATTTTTTCCAACGCTTGCTGATAAGCCTTGTCAAAGGCCTCTTTGCCATCTTCGCCGCGGGCTTTGGCTTTGCGGGCAGCTTCTTCGGCCAATTTGCGGGCTTCAGCTTTTATCCGGGCCTGAGCACGAATCTCATCTTTTGTGCGCAGACGCCGCATAAAGCGCTCGACCTGCCCGGCAGTATCGACAATGCGCTGCTCGCCTGTGAAGAAGGGGTGGCAAGCTGAGCAAACGTCAGTGTGAATTTCTTTTTGGACGGAACCAGTGATCCAGCTATTGCCGCATGAGCAAGTGACCACGGCATTTTCGTAATAGGTGGGATGAATGCCCTGTTTCATTTCTTGATTACCTCGGTGATTGCTCAGGCTACGCGCTCAGGATAAACGCTCACGCGCTTCTTGGTGCGAGTTTTGTGTTCGAATTTGATAAAACCATCAGTTTTGGCGAAGAGGGTGTGGTCTCTGCCTACACCAACATTTTGGCCAGGATCGATGCGGGTGCCACGCTGCCGGATGATGATGGTTCCGGCGCTGACAAATTGACCATCATAGCGTTTGACGCCCAAGCGCTTGGAGTTGCTATCGCGACCGTTCCTGCTGGAACCGCCACCTTTCTTATGAGCCATTGTGTTTGCTCCTTGTAAATCTAGTCGGGATGGGAAAAGCAGGTCACGTTAGGCCGTGATGCTATCGATACGGAGTTGTGTGTACTTCTGACGATGTCCGGTCTTACGACGCATGGTGGTGCGTCCGCTGTGCTTGAAGATGATGACTTTCGGGCCTTTGGCCGTGCCCAGAGAGGTTGCCGTTACGCTGGCACCTTCGACCAGTGGTTGACCAACCTTGATTTCATCATCCTTGGCAACCAGCAGCACCTCATCAAATGTCACTTCATCGCCTTCCGAGACATGCTTCAAAAGCTCAACATTAATAATTTCTTTTTCTTCGACGCGATATTGCTTCCCGCCGGTTTTGATAACTGCGTACATAAATTGCTTCCTTTCCGTACGGCGCCAGTTATTCAGGACTTAGGGAGCCGTAGCGGTGTGAGGGATTGGGAAAGTAACTGTTCACCGCCATCCAGGGAAAATTACCAAGGCCACAAAGGCACCAAGGCACGAAGAAAAAGGAAGAAACGCCTTGTGTCTGTCCTTTTTCTCTGTCTTTGCAGCAAAAGGAGCTAGAGGGCTGTACAGTTATTTGGAAAATATGATTTTTAGCGTAGAAAAAGTGGGCGCGGACGCCCACAACAAGTTATTATAAAACGATGCCGGGCGAATTGTCAAAATGCGGTTCATCCAGAATCAGTTGTTTGCGCAAAATGGTGTGGGGAATGGCCTCCAGGCCCAGTGCCGCAATCACTTCGCTTATCCGGGCGTTGCCTTGCGAGCCAGCTTGCAAAGTCAGGTGCAGACAGGGGGGCGTTGGGCTTTGAATGGTTATCGTTTGGATGCGTGGGCGCAAATCGTATTGTTTATTGGGCTTTTTGAAGTGCGGGCGCAAGATTTTTTTGGCCTGCAAGAGTGTTTCTACTTGCTGTGTCAGTAAGCCTGCGGGCAAATCCTGCCAGCAAACTTGGTAGATGGCTGCACGCAGGCTTGCCTGCATGGCAGGTAGTTTTAGTGCGACCTCGGTCAATGATTTGGCCCGAAATCCTGGCGGTAGCTTTTTGGCGATGGCGCTCAGGGCTTCATCGGGCCCCATGCGCGCGGCCAGCAGAATATCCAGCAGCTCATTTTCGCCTGCCACGCCCACAGGTAGCGCTGCGGCAAAACGAATGCGAATTTGGGGATTGTAACCGTGGGTGTAGGCCAGTGGCAGGTCGGCCCGACGCAAGACTCGTTCCCAAAAACGCGCTTCATCCAGATGCCCGATGTAGCGGACATCCCCTTTTTTGCTGTAAACCAGGCGCAAGCGCTGCACTGGTGGCGGGGCGTAGGTCATGGTGTTAAATCGTTGAGATGCGTAACATGCACAGCCACTGTGCGCTGGCCATCTTTATCATCACGTGTTTTAAAGCGTACCACCTGATTTTTACGCAGATTGCGCCTTCGTTTTACGTCGCGACGTCGCACAAAGTGTTCTGCGCCATCGAGTGCCCGGATGATACCGAAGCCTTTGCGACCATCGAACCATTTGACCACGCCCCAGCTATGCGTTAGCGCTTGCAGATGTCTGCATCCGGGGCAGTGTGTTGGTTTTTGGGCATGTTGCTGCTCCCAGCCTGTCCACACAAAGGTGATGCCGCATTGCTGGCAGGTGAGATAACTGTCGGGCGGGCGCTGAAGTAAGAATTCGGGGGGCACGCGGGCGTCCATCTTCTGGCAGGGGGGCGATGAAAAAAGGCCCGTCAAGCGACGGACCTTTGCAATGGTACCCTGGAGAGGATTTGAACCTCTGACCTCCTCCTCCGCAGGGAGGCGTTCTATCCGCTGAACTACCAGGGCTTGACCGAAAGGGAGTATAGCAGATTTTGGTGTGGATGGCAAGCTTTTGGCACAAAAAAGACCGGCCATGACTTCTGACCGGTCTTTGTGATGGCTATGGTTTGCCCTTGTCGTCCTGTCTATTTAGGGCAAGGCGCAAAAAGTGGGCAACTGTATGGAATGGATTACTTGAATTGTTGGTAGGTATCGTTATCGTAGAGGACGAACACGCCGCCAGTTTGTGTCCAGATCATCAGACCGTTTTCATATTGCTGCATGGTGGCTGTAACGGGGCGCTGCTGGTATCGGGCCCAGCCCAATTTCTGCGAATAATTATCCTCATTGCGCCAAATCTTGCCAATGCCGTATTCCGGTTGATACCAGCCAACGGGGGGCTTTAGTGCCGGGTTGTTGATCGGATCTTTCGATTTTTTCCACTTGTCGGTATGTTTGGCCCATTTTTTGGTCGCACTGAAAAAGACGTAAATCTTCTTTTTGCTACGATTGTTGATCACATAGCCGCTGTGGAATTGTTGTTCTTCAGCCTTGAATTTCCCCTCAATCTTCTTGGGACATCCCAGTTTGTCGCGCACAGCTTTGTTCTGATACCAAACGTTGCCAAAGCCCAAAATCGGCTTGATGCTGCATTGGGTGGCTGGGCCGTCGCCCGGTTTGGCCGGGGGTGGGAAGTAAGTGGGCGGTTGTTTTTTTACCGGGGGTTTGGGCGCTGCTGTTCCCGGGATGCACAGTTTTTGGCCCGGATAGATTTTGTTGCGGTTCTTGATGTGATTGCAATTTTGCAGCGTTTTGGTCGAAACACCATATTTGGCTGCAATCAAGCTCAGATAATCACCTTTTTTTACCTTGTAGTAGGCCTTGCAAGTACATTTGCCACTGGCGTTGGGGGACGCGTGTGTGGTTGTCAGGGGCAAGATGGTAAGCACTAAAAGCACTGCAAGAATGAGAAATACGGCTCGCTTCATGGTTGCGCTACCTCCTGAAAAACAGATGGGGGAAAAGAAATTCGGATGTTTTTATTGTAGCACAGTTCTTTTATTTGTCAATAACTGTTTTTATGGCGACTGGTTTATCGTCAGTGCGATTCTGAACAACGTTTTTGGCCCGCGCGCGGCGCATGATGCGCATGCGGGAACGCTGCTGAACGTCCGTTGTAATGTGGCTATTGGTTTCGGACTGTGTAGCGGTTGTGATAAAATGAGATTATGTTTGGCCCGAGGTTGATTTTGTTCGATGAGTGATTCACGCAAGCAATTTGGTGCGCTGGGCGAGCGTTTGGCTGCCGAGATGCTCATTCGACGCGGGCTGACTCTGGTGGCCCGTAATTGGCGCTGTCCTCTGGGTGAAATCGATATCATCGCTCAGGATGGCGATGTGTTGGCAATTATCGAGGTCAAGGCCCGCCGCGGGCGCAGCGCGGGCACGCCTGAGCAGGGCGTGGACGCGCGCAAGCAGCGCCGTTTGTGCGAGTTGGGCCAATGTTACATCGAAAATGTCGGCTGGGATGGTGATGTACGCATCGATGTGGTGGGCGTGGAGCTTTCATCAGCGGGCCAATTGTTGCGCATTAGTTATTGGAAAGAGGCCATCGAATGTTTGTGAACACCTTGTTGACCCTGGTAGGCCCCACTGCGGTGGGTAAAACCGAGACCTCGCTGCTGTTGGCCCGGGCCCTGAATGCCGAAATCATCTCTGCCGATTCGCGGCAGGTTTACCGGGGCATGGATATTGGCACGGCCAAAATTCAGCCCCATGAAATGGCTGGCGTTCCCCACCATCTGCTTGATATTCGCCAACCGCACGAGACGATGACCCTGGGCGAGTATAAAGTGTTGGCCGAGACAGCTATCCAAAGCATCATGGCCCGCCAGCGCCTGCCCATGCTGGTGGGAGGCACGGGACAGTATGTGCGGGCAGTCATCGAGGGCTGGCAGATTCCCAAAGTGCCACCTCAGCCGCAGCTTCGGGCCCGCTTGCAGGCGCTAGCCAACGATGGGGGCAAAGAGGCTGTTTTCGAGCAACTCAAAAGGCTTGATCCTGCCAGCGCCGAAAGTATTGATTACCGCAATCTGCGCCGTGTGATTCGGGCCATTGAGGTGAGTACTGTGGCCGGGCGCCCTTTTAGCGAGCTGCAAACCAAGCGTCCACCCTCCTGGCGCATCGTGCAGATGGGCCTGACGCGTCCCCGCGCGGCCCTCTACGCCCGCGCAGATGCTCGTATCGACGCCATGTTTGCGGCGGGCTGGCCAGAGGAGGTGCAGACGCTGCTGGCCCGCGGCTACACGCCAGAGCTTTCCAGCTTTGGCAGCCTGGGCTACCGTGAAGTTGCAGCGTATCTGGCGGGCGAGTACGACCAGGAAGAGGCAAAAACGCGTATTCGTCGGGCCACACGCAATTTTATCCGCCGCCAATACAATTGGTTTCGACTCAGTAATCCCGCCATCCACTGGTTTGATCTGGAAGAAACCCATCCCCGGCAAATTTTGGATTGGCTCTCACAGTATTTGAAAGATGTTTCTGATTGATGGACATAATCTCATTGGCTCGGGCCTGATACCGGGCATTCATTTGGCCCAGGAGGATGACGAGGCGCGGCTAATTGCCTGGCTTCGGGCACGACAACCCAAGTTGCGCCAAAAAATAGTGGTCATTTTCGATGGTGGCATCCCGGGCGGTTTGTCGCGCACACTTTCTGGCAGCGGCGTTACCGCCATCTTTGCCGCGCAGCGCCGTAGCAACGCCGATAAGGTGATACTGGCCCGCGTGCGTGAGGCCCGCCCCGTATCCCGGCTCGTAGTCGTCACCAACGATAGCGTTTTGCGTGAGGCTGTGCGTGGCCTGGGAGCCCAAACCATGTCCACGGGGGCCTTTATCCAGCACATTCAACAGCCCTCACGCCGTTACACCGCCACCAGCGCCTCGCCCAAACTAGAGCCCAAACTCTCAAAACAAGAGGTCGATGAGTTCTTGCGGCTTTTCGGAGCAGAGGAGTAGGGGGAATTCAGCACCCCGCATCAGCCATAGCGGGCAATGATGCGGGCCATGGCTGCTTCTTGCGCCTCCATGATTTCGGCCAGCCTGAACTGCGCCCGGGCGCGCTCCAGGTTGTGCTGTGGTCGATGAATCCTGAAATACACATCCCCTTCCAAATAATCGGTCAGAAAACGCATCCCCACCTCAAAGGTCAACAACCAGGCACTCAGGGGCAGCCATTCCCGTTCCAGCGGCGTCAGAGCATCCGCTGTCTCTTGCAAAAAACCGCGGGCAATAGCATCGAAGCGGGACATATCCAGCGAAACGCGGGTCAAATCTCGTTCATCTTCGGCGCCAGTGTTAGCACCGGTGCGCACAAAATCGCCAAAATCATACAGCGCAGAGCCCGGCATCACCGTGTCCAGGTCAATCACGCACAGGCCTCGGCCCGTGGCATCGTCGATGAGGACATTATTGAACTTGGTGTCGTTGTGAGTCACTCGTTGCGGCAAATCACCTCGCGCCAGTGCATTGCTGATACGGCTCATTTTTTCGAGACGAGCCTGGGCTTGGGCAATGAGTTCGCGGGCATCGTAAGCGCGATTCTGGGCATCCATGTCCACCGCGCACATCAGAGCCTCAAAACGTTTGGGGGTGTGATGAAAATCGGGGATGGTTTCATGCAAATTTTCTGCCGGAAAATCATCCAACAGCCGCATAAAACGACCAAAAGCCCGCCCGGCCTCGTACAAAAGATTGAGATTATCCGCCTGCATGTAAGTACGAGCCCCTGCGATGAAGCGGTACGCCCGCCAAAAATCGCCATCGGGCGTGACATGGAACAGGTCGCCATCTCGGGTGGGGATGATGGTCAAGGTTTCGCGCTGAGGGTCGCCGCCCTCAGCGGCAATTTTTTTGCGCAAAAAGCGCGTTACCTGCATGATGTTGGACATCAGCGCGCGTGGCTGCCGGAAAACATGATGATTGATGCGCTGCAAGATAAACTGATCGGATCTTCCGTTTAGTCCCGCCCGAACCACATACGTTTCATTGATGTGTCCATATTTGCAAAGATGGCTGTCGGTGATATGACCGGAAAAGTCAAATTGTCGAAGGATGTGGTTGGGAATCGAAAGCATAGCACAAGGTAAGGATGAGATGGAATGAGACACCTGCCGGAGAATTTTACCGCAGATGCGTGCATTTTTAGAAATCTGACGTAACGACTAACGTATCCGACTTCAATCACCACAAAGGCACCAAGACACGAAGAACACCAAGCATTTCAAACCTTTTTCGTAACTGCTAAGGTTGACTCGTCTGCGCCGCTCCGCCCGAGGCTAAACCCTCGGGCTACGGGTGCAAAGCCCCACTGGGGCTCAGCCGTGCAGCCCAGAGGGCTTGGCAAGGGTAGCC
>CAZMDD010000023.1:0-2999 GCA_964565065.1 uncultured Caldilineales bacterium
TGACACTAAGAACACCAAGAATTTCAAACCTTTTTCTTTCTTTGTGCCGTTGTGGCTTCGTGTCTTAGTGGTTTCTAGCCGGGCTACCTTGAGTAGTAACATCTTATCTAAAAATCAGCCAGTCGGGGCGGCACGGTGGTCGCCCCGACCCCAACGAAGAGGATAATCTCTTGAGTTACATCACCCTCAAAGGTATCACAAAAGCTTATGCCGGTGTGCCCGCTGTTCGCCAGCTTGATCTTGAGATCGAGGAGGGCAAGTTTATCACTTTGCTGGGGCCTTCTGGTTGCGGAAAAACCACTACGCTGCGTTTGATTGCAGGCCTCGAAGACCCTGACCAGGGTGAAATTATCATTGGCGATAAAGTGATGTTCTCCCGCGAGCAGGGCATCTACATTCCTCCTGAAAAACGTCATCTCGGGCTCATCTTCCAGAGCTATGCCCTGTGGCCGCACATGTCGGTCACTAAAAACATCTCGCTGGGACTAGAAGAACAAAAGATGCCCAAGCAAAAAATCAAAGAGCGTATCGATGAAGTTTTGGCTAAGGTGCAGCTTACACCTTATCGCGACCGCTATCCCTCGGAGCTTTCGGGGGGGCAGCAGCAGCGTGTGGCCATCGCCCGCATGATTGCGGCTGAGCCAGACATCTTTTTGATGGATGAGCCCCTCTCTAACCTGGATGCCATGCTACGAGTGGACATGCGGGCCGAACTCAAGCGTTTGCATTACGAGTTAAAAGCCACCACTGTCTATGTCACCCACGACCAAGTCGAGGCCTTGACACTTTCTGATAAAATTGCAGTCATGCTCAAAGGTGAATTGCGGCAATTTGGCACGCCCCGCCAGATTTACAATCAGCCTGCCGATTTGTTTGTAGCCCGATTTGTCGGTTCTCCACGCATCAATACCTTGGAAGGGCAGCTAAAAAGTGAGAATGGAGCTCGCTATTTTGTTAGCAACGCCATCAAAAAGCAGCTTGATAGTCATTTGGATGCAGAGGATGGCCCGGTCATTGCCACCATTCGTCCAGAGCATGTGCAGGTATTCAAAACACCCCAGGCCGACGCCGTAGAGGTTCAGGTTTATTCGGTGCTGCCTGCCGGGGCAGAGACCATTGTCACAGTGCAAAAGGATGGCTTATCACTGGCTATCAAGCTCAGCGGTTTTGCTGATATCGAGCTGGATGATACGATTTGGGTTGATTTTGATGCGGCAAAGATGAATTTTTATGACCCTGCCAGCGAGAAATTGATTAGCAAACAGGCGTGAGCCATTGGCATCGGGCCTGAGCGCGCATGATGCGCCCGCACAACGCCAAAACAAAGCGATTCGACATCTTTTAGCCAGTGGTCTGGAGCTTGACAGAATGGGCAATCAGGGCTGCAATGGCACTATCCGGCATAGCAGCGGGGAGGGCGGAAGTCCGGCCATTTTATAAAAGATTGCCAGAGGCTGGAGTATGATGTAAGATGGCAGTATAATCTGCTGTCTCCCTGTTATTGGAGGTAACCCCATGAAAAAACATGTGCTCGGTTTAACCATCATGCTGTTTTTGCTGTTTGTGCTGGCAACAGGCGTTCAGGCCTCGGTAAGTGGGAAAGAAGAGACAGAACCCAATAACACACCCGCTACGGCCAACAGCCTCTCGCCCGATACCGACATCACAGGTAACATCGAGCCTGCCAGCGATGTCGATTACTTCAAAATCCGTGGCGTCAACGCTTTTTGGGGCATTGTAGCCTTTTTGGATACCAGCGCCTCCGGCAGCAGTCAATCTGGCGACCTGAGATTTTATGCGCCCGATGGCACCACCCAGCTACAACAGGATGTAGGTGGGCCAAACAAAAAAGCGGTTCTTGCCTGGCCCCATTTCGATGGTCGCGACAGTCATTTTTTGCGTGTGTCACAGGTCGGGCAAACACAATCCATCGATAACTATGTGCTGCGTTACTACAAACTTTCGATTGGCGGCAAAGGAACTGAGCATGCTGAGCAAGAGCCCAACAACACGCCCGCTACCGCCAACACCGCGGCCCGAGTCAATCGCGGCGTTATCAGCAGTGCCAGTGATGACGACTGTTACGCCATCTACGGAAGAGCCGGACAAAATATCATCCTGGCGCTAAATGCCGATCCTGAAAATGATGGCGGTGCAGATTTGAACATCAGCTTCTATAAAAAGAATGGTTCATTGTGGAAGCAGGCGCATCGTGCCGGGCCTGGCGGCAACGAATACATTGATGACTCAACACTTCCCGAAGATGGCATTTACACCTACTGCGTGCAGGGCGCAAGCCATACCGGGCCCGCAGCCACCTACCTCATCGGCGCTATCATAGATGGTCGAGGTTACGAACCTTGGCAGCATGGCGAAATCACCTGGCAGAACGCCCGCCCAGGCAATTTTGCCCGTGTTGGCGAAACCATGCACTTCCACATCGATTACCACCATCTAAGCCCCCTGTCCGTTCCCGATAACTTCCGTCTTTACATCTACTACAACCCCGACTGTCTGGATGTTGTCGATGACGACCATGCCGATTACCGCTATCAGGACACTTTTGGCTGGACTTACAGCGGCATTTCTCCCTTTATGCACGAAACAAAAAACATCGTCATGCGCGCCAAAGCCCGGTGTAATGATGTTGTCTATTTTGACTATGCATCAGACTACTATAGCACCAGTTGGGGCAGGACGAGCTATTACACCATTGGCGATGGCTATTATTTGCCCATCATCCTCACGCAGTAGATGAGATGCTGGGGTTCACGGTTCAAGGTTTGGAGGTTGGGCGCCCGGCGCGGGCCGCGGGGTGGCGGGTCTTTTGTGTTGGATTTGGAGATTGATGGCGGTTGATGACGGTTGAGCGGGCGCCTTTGCCCCCCTCCCGGCCTCCCCCCGTTTCGGCTGGGCCTCACGGTGGGAGGAGCTGGCGGTTTGCCGCTGCTCACTGGCCTCTGACCCTCTGGCCTCTGACCTCTGGCCCACTGAGGGGG
>CAZMDD010000024.1:0-11517 GCA_964565065.1 uncultured Caldilineales bacterium
CGGGCCGGGAACCTTTTTGTCACAGTGGCAGTGTGGCAATTCCCCAACAGCGTCATGGTTCCCGGCCCGAATTCCCCCTATTTTAGTCACGACTAAGGTAGCTCGGCTAGAAACCACTAAGACACGAAGCCACCAAGGCACAAAGAAAGAAAAAATTTTGAAATTCTTGGTGTTCTTTGTGTCTTTGTGCCTTGGTGCCTTGGTGGTGATTGAAGTCGGGTACGTTAGTCGTTACCGATTTTAGGCGGCGATGCGTGTGGCCAGCCGGGCCACGGCCAAGCCCAGACGGGTTCGCCACGGGGCCCGTACCAATGACCAGCGTTTCAGCCGTTGATCGTAATGCAGTGTAAAGCGCTTGCCGCGGCTGCGCACTCGATAAATGCGCCGTCCGCTGTTGCGTCCCTGCGAGCTGCGCCAAATGCGCTCAATCATGTCGATGTGATAAGTCTTGCCCTGCCAGCGGAATTGACCGGGCGCCCCAAAGCTGTTTTTTTGAACGACAATGGATTCCTGTTGCGAGTAAGTCATGGTGTGACTCCTGTAAATGTAATAGCTACTGCTTGTGGTTTGATGCGTGTGACTATCTGCGAGCCCAAGTATCCTCGGCATATTCCTGCTGCTCAGTTTCCTCATAGCCCATGAGATGAAATTTACGAGGCGCGGACGGGGCGGGAGGCGGCATGAGCGCAGGCATTTGTGGCTGCGTTTGCTGGTGCGGTTGGGCGTAGTGCGGCGGCATCATGCCACCACTGACTACCACCACTGGGGGCTGATAGCTCTGAGTCGGGCCCGCGGCCGCGACCGTTTCCTGATTCTTCTTTAGCAGATAACCGCCCAGCAGCAGGGTGGGTACAATGGCGGCCATGCCCAAAATCGCACCAACAATAATCGAAAGTGCATCAGTGCTTAGCCGAAAGCCCACCACAGCGGTCATCACTGCCACCACGACGATAGCGCCAATAGCAAATATGCGTTTCATGCAAAACTCCGTGAAAAGGTTGTTCGGGCCCGAGAGCTGCGGTCGCCATGACGCCAGCGCACAGTCTCAGTTTCGATAAGGGTTCTGATGGTTCCATCGCTGGCAAAAGGCGCCTGAAAGCGAACGGTTTCCTGGCGGGCCACCAGCAAAAAATCACCACGCCCGCGCAGCCGATTGGCCCCACTGCCGGCCATGCCTGTGGCCACCTTGGCATCCTCGGGCGAAGCGACAGCGCCCACCAGACGCACCGGCAAATTGGCCTTGACCATGCCCCCTACAATGGCTGCCGCAGGGCGCTGCGTGGCCAGAATAAGATGAATGCCAGCTTCGCGGCCTCGCTGGGTCAATCGGGCCAGGGCATTTTCTACTCGCTTGCCCGCAACCATGCGCAAATCAGCCAGCTCGTCAATAGCCACAAGAATGGCAGGACGACTGATTTTATTGCGATCACGCCGCACCATCTCCACCACCATTCCCTCCAGCAACGAAACGGCACGGTGCGGGTCTGTCTCGATGGGGCGAATCAGGTGCGGGAGCTGTGCCAACGGCGCAAAACCGCGGGCCTTGGGATCAATCAGCGCCAATTGCAGACGATTTTGGGGATTATAAAGGGCCAGGCTTAGCAACAAGGTTTTCAGCAGCAATGTCTTGCCGGAACCCGTTGTGCCCGCCACCAAAACATGCGCTACATCGGGACTGGCAAAATTCAGCAGCAGCGGAGCACCCTCTTCATCCACCCCCAGCACCGCGGTTAGCGGGCGCATGGCTGGCAGACGACGGCGCAGCGTATCAAAACGCACCACCGCTGCATCCGCGCGGGGCACTTCTACCCGAATAGCATCCCCCTTGCGATACAAACGAATATCGGGCACACCCAGACGCATCGCCACTTCTTCGCGCAAAGTCAGCACCTTATTGACCCGCGTGCCCAAGGCTGTGGTCAAGTCGAATCGCACAAACCGGGGCGTGACTGCTCCGCCCCATACCTTGCCCTGAATTTTATGCGCAGCCAATACCGATTCGATAACATCGGCCTGGTGGTTCAATTGAAACTTTTTCATGGGATGAGGTGGCGTAGAGGTGGTAACGTTCAAGAAGGAGAAATTGATTTCGGAAATTATGTTCTGTTTTTCTGTATTTTAGAACATCTGAGCTTATTTGTCAACCCCCGAAAGCATAATTTTTCCACTTTTACTAAAATTCATCGTAACGATTCACTAAGTAGCTGCACATTTGAAACTTGAGAAAAGCGCTATGCATCTCGGCGAACGGCGAAGATGGCAACCACAGATGACACAGATGCAAACGACTTAGCCATCGGAAGGGTGGTGATAGGTCTTGCGTCGCCATGACAGTTCGTGATAGCCTTGGATAGCGAAATTACCTCATTCGCCTGCCCGAACACTGGCCTCGATAGGGCCATCACGGAGCTTTGGATGTTCCAAAAGGTTGTTCTCACCATCAAAAGAATTATCAGCGGATACGGAATGCTTCTTGCGCTAATCGTTATTGGCCTCACCTTCGTCTTGCCCTTTGTGATAACGATTGTTGCTGGTCTCGGGATGTTACCGGTGGGGATGCTGCCGTTGTCCCATGACAAGATGCGAAATATCGTACTTTGGGCGGTGGCTCTTACGCAACTTATCGCTCTGCCATGGTTATGGTTTCCTTTTCCAAGATTCGAGGTCAGCCTTGCCAGCCTGAACACAAAATTGCTGCATTCCAAAAGTTGGCTTTGGCTGCGTTTTATGGGAATTCTGATGGCCTTCCCTTTGTTTGCGTTTATCCTGAGTCCGTGGGCGCTGATGACATTAGGCATCGAAGAGATTTCATATCACTTTTTTAGAACAAGCATCATGTCTGTGCCAGGTTATCGAATGATTATTTTTATGGTCGGGTTTATCTGGTTGATGGTCATTATCGGGCAGTTGTGCCCTCCCGCCGGAGCCATAAGCCGCATCGTGCTTCGTTGCCGAATGGTTTTTATTGATTGGATATTGATGCCTTACAAGCCTCGGGCTGCGCTTGAGGAGAAAGAACGGCTGTATCGATGTGAGCAGCGGGCCAACGATTAGCGCACAGCACATCGCCTCGGGGCGGATGCTGTTTTTTAGAAGATTTGCAACGCCTAACGTACCCGCCTTCAATCATCACAAAGGCACAAAGGCACCAAGCATTTCAAAACTTTTTCTTTCTTTGTGCCTTTGTGGCTTCGTGTCTTGGTGGTTTCTAGCCTGGCTACCTTAGAGTAACGAAGATTTCGCTCTTTTTCATCACGTCAAATTTGCATTAACTGCCGGAGCGTAGATAATGACCGTCAAGTGATTCCCTTTTCAAACACTCTCTCCTTTAAAATACATGTCTCGTTATCCCTTTCTGCTTGCCTTTCTTGTCTTCGCCATGTTGTTGATGCCTGCTGCTGCGCTGTTGGCTGCGCCCGTTGCACCGCAGGCTTGGCAGGGCCCCATTGCCCCCATCGACACCGGCTACGGCCAGTGGGGCGCACATGGCGTTTCGCCCGCCACTACCTTCAGCTTTGTTAGTCAGGGTTACACCAACACAGTCACCCTTTACTTCCCGGGCGACCAAACCGCAGCCGCGCCCAGCTTCTTCTTTGCGCCCGGCTGGGATGTGCCTTGCGAAGGCTACGGCGAACTGCTCCGTTTTATGGCCAGCAAGGGCTATGTTTCGGTGTGCGATGATTATCACGAAGATTCCGGCGCCATCGGCAACCAACTTTACGAAAGCTTCAAAGAGGCAGCCAGTCGTTATCCCACCAAGATTGACATCAGCAAAGTCGGCTTTTCCGGGCACTCGGCGGGCGCGGGCCTGCTAACATCAGTGGGATACAGACTGTCGGTGGGAGATGGCTGGGGTGCGCGCGGCAAATTCATCTTTTCATCTGCCCCCTGGATAGATTTTGATCTCACCGACACCATGCTGGCTAACTATCCAACCGACATGAAACTCATCATGCAGATGAACGAGGATGACACCGGCACAGATCTGCGCACCTCCATCGACCAATTCGAGAACAACACACGCATTCCCGATAGCGAAAAGGATTACATCATCTTGCGCCCTGCCAGCATCTCGGGCTACAACTACCTGGCCAATCATGCCGTTATTGGCACAGGTGATGGCTATGGCGTGTACGATGCCATGGATTCTTACGGCATTTTCAGGCTCATGGATGCGCTGGCCGATTACACCTTTACCGGCAATCCTCGAGCCAAAGCCATTGCGTTGGAGCAAAATTACGATGCCGATCGTCAGAGCGAAATGGGCGACTTACCCGACCTCATCTCCACTGATGATCCCCGTCCCATTCCGGGCCTGACCTCCGCTTATCCGTGCGACATCGCCGATAATCCTCGTAGCGCACACTGCCATGATTTTGATGGCGAATTGCCCGCGGCAGTGCCTGTTTGGCCCAAACGCCAAGCTCTCATCTCCCAGGCTGCGCCCACATTCACCTGGGAGGCCATTCCCACCGCCGTACGCTACGATTTGCAAATTCGGCCCATGTTGCCCAGTGGCGAGCCCGATTGGGGAACCAGCTATGGCGAAAGCGACATCACCGCAGCGGCTGCGGGCTGTGATGCCAGCAACCTGTGCAGCTACACCTTGGGCTCTAACCTGCCCCTGGGCGATTACGTGTGGTGGGTCATGGGCTATGACGCGGCAGCGGGAGGCACCGAGAGCGTATGGACCCGGCGCAACTTCTTCACCCGCGTAGCCAATGCCACCTATTTCCCCCACATCCAGAGCCAAATTCTAAACTCCGACGACTTGCGCTACAACTGGCAAAATCAAGGCGATTACCAACATTTTCAAATTTGGCGCAGCACCAGCCCCTACTTTGCGCCCGCCGGCAACCCCTTACACGACATCAGCGCCGCCCCCTGGTGGGCCCCCGATTTCTATCGCATCGGCGATCCTGCCATCAACTATTACTACGTGATTCGGGGTGTAAAGCCGGGAGGCACCACCACCGACCAACGAGTAGGAGAATTTGATTTCGGGTTGATAGCGGGCAGCAGCACCACGCCCGCACCACATCTTTACCCGCCCGACACAACCTACACCCCCATCTTCACCGATATCCCCCCCATGCCCGATTACCTGGCCACCCTGGATGACACCACCACCGATACCGAAATCAAGCGCATCACCCAGCCCGATGCAGCTTATGGCTCAGAGTACCCCACCCATTCCTACTCCAAAAATCAGCCATGGAACGCCAACGCCACGAGCTATAAATTCTACTCGGTTGCAGTTTACGATGCCGAAACGCACGCCAAAACTCTTACACTGCCCGGCAACCTTTACGAAACCTTCTGGTCTAACACCAACCCCGATCTCATGTACAGCTTTCGCGAAGCTGGCGAAATTAAAACCTACACCATTTCCACCGGGCAGCAAACCACATTGTACACCCTTGCTGGCTACGACCGCGTTAAACTAGGCCCGGGCGAAGGCAACATCGACAAAAATGATCATTACGTCGCCCTGGTGGGCAAGCGCGGCGTAGACCTGGATGTGATTGTATTCGACTTGCAGGCCAGCACCGTCATCACCACCGTGACCTTTGCCGGGGCCTGGGGAGCAGGCAGCGGCATGCCCGAGCATCTGGATTGGGCCTCCATCTCACAATCGGGCAACTACGTGGTGCTGAACTGGGACACCGGCGCCCCCTGGGATGTGCATCCCTGGAATGGGCATTTTGGCGTTGAAGTCTACAATCGAGACATGACCTTTCATCATCGGGCCTCGCGCTACGGCAACCACGGCGATCTCTGCTTTGCGCCCAATGGCGATGAACTTTACGTGCAATTTTGGGGCGAGTACGGCACCATCAACGCCTATCGCCTGGCCGACACCCTTCAGGATCACCCCTACATCGTGCAAGATCACACCGATTTCGGTTATGGCGATGCTCACCTCTCTTGCCGCAACCTACTGCGTCCCGGTTGGGCCTATGTTAGCGTCGATCACAGCAAAGGAGGCATGGTCGTAGCTGTCAAGCTGGATGAAAGCCGCATCATCCAATACTTCGGACATCATTTCAGCAGCACCTCCAGCTACAAAAAATCACCCATGCCCGTCCCCAACCCCTGGGGCGACATAATCATGTTCAAAAGCGATTTTTACACCGACAACGACGCCAGCGTAGCCTACAGCTTCGAGGCCCGCTACCACCCGTCCGCTGCAAATGGCCAGCCATAAAACCACAACCACGCAACCTCAGCGCAAAGCTTGGCAAAATAGCACCATGACATTCTTGCAAACATGGCTCACCGCCATCAAAAACAGCATCCGCCCGGTGCTGCACATTCGCAGCGACCGCCTGTGGGAGATAGATGCCATGCGCGGCTTTGCCATCGTCATCATGGTAGTCTACCATCTGGTTTGGGATTTATACGGCATGGCAGGCAAAAAAATCGATGTTTACAACGGCTTTTGGCACTATTGGCAACTCGTCACCGCCACCTCCTTCATCTCGGTGATGGGACTCGCCATGAGCCTGCGCGCCGGGCGCTGGCGAACCCATGCCCCCCTCAGCTTCACGCCCTACCTGTGGCGCGGCCTCACCATCTTCTCCTGGGGCCTGATTGTGGGACTGGTCACCTGGCTCTACAACCCCCATGAATTCATCCGTTTCGGCATTTTACACTTTATCGGCGTTGCCACAGTGCTGGCCTACCCCCTCCTGCGCTTTAAGTGGATGAACCTGATTCTGGGCTCGGGCCTGATTCTGCTGCCCCACCTGTTGCCCTGGCGACATCAGCTCTCGAGCCTGGAATGGATGGGATTGATCGACAATGTTCGCCCGACCTTTGACTACTTTCCACTGATTCCCTGGCTGGGCGTAGTAGTGCTGGGCATCTTTGCCGGAAACCTGCTCTATCCCCGAGGAGAACGGGCCTTTACCCTGCCCAACATCTCTCGCCTCGCGCCCGCGCGTTGGCTGGCCCTGGCCGGACAAAACTCCCTACTCATCTACCTCATCCATCAACCCCTCATCATCCTGATTTTGATACTGTTGGGAATTATCAAATTGTAAACCGATGGAGCGCAACAGGCGTTATAAAAAAAGGAGATGGACAACCTGGGCCCATCTCCGGATGACGTATGCTTACATCTGCAAACTTTCTGGCCTAGCCGTGCCCGTGCTCCTCACTTTCGCTACAGGGTGCAGCTTCGCTCAACTCGCCACCCAAAAAACGACCCACAGCATCGCGTACCGTGCCGCGGGCCCCAGTGGCAGCTTGCACCCCCAATTGGCGGAAGAAATCAATGGCACGACCTCCCATGCCGCCACTTAACATCACATTAGCCTTGTTCTGGTAAATAAACGTGGGAACTTGTCCGGCCTGATGTCCTGCGTAAAAAGGATTTTCAATAATCTGAACAGCGGTAACTTCCAGACCCTCAACATCCACCAACGCAAAATAAGGACACCGCCCAAAATGCTGGGCCACGCGGCTTTCAAGCCCCTGGTTGGTTTCAGTGGAAACTGCAATGCGCATAACTTACTCCTGATTGATAAGGTGGGTTAATTGTTCTGCCGAAACATAATCTTCGACCGTGATCTTCTGCCCGGTAACACCCGGAACTTCGGCCACAGCCTGCTTAATCTGTTGTACCAGATAAACAGCAATGGGGCAAACTGGCGATGACGGACGAAAGGTATAGTGCGCCTCTCCCGTTTCTGTCACGATTAGATTATCGATAAGCCGCATGCGAATAACATCAGCCCCGGTTTCCGGGTCGATGACCTGGCGCAGACGGTCGAGAATGGCTTGGTGGCAGGCAAGTTGTTCAGCCAGATTCATGGCGTTTGCTCCAAATGTGCAATAACAGCGCGCCAGATAGCCTCGATGGCCTGACTGGCCGCGGCGTCGGGATGGTAGAGCGTTACAGGCTCGCCCTGCACAATGGCCTTACTCACGGCAGGATCAAAGGGGATGCGCCCCGCCATGGGGATGCCCTCGTGCTGGCAAAAATGCTCAATTTCGTCAGCGCCCTGGGGATACAAATCAGCCTTGTTGATGCAAACCATGGCCGGCACATTGAAATGACGGGTCGTTTGCAACACCCGTTCCATGTCATGCACACCCGCGACCGTGGGTTCCGCCACAATCAGCGCCAAATCCGCGCCCGAAGTGGCCGAAATAACTGGGCAGCCAATGCCGGGCGGGCCATCTACCAGCACCAGCTCACGCCCTTCATCCATGGCCAGCAAGCGGGCGTGCTGCTTGACCAATGTTACCAGCTTGCCCGAATTTTCTTGTGCCGGCAGCAAATTGGCATGAAACAAAGGCCCGAAACGACTCTGCGAGTGCATCCACACCCCGGCCCGCTGCTCCTCCATCTTGATAGCATCTACCGGACATTGATACACGCACGAAACACAGCCATCACAGGCAATGGGGTCTACAATATACTCGCCGGTGGCATCGCTAATAGCATCAAAACGACAAACAGGCACACATTCGCCGCAGGAAATACACACATCCTGGTCGATGACAGCCACCTGTCCGCCCCAAAAATCAGTAGTGGCAAGCACCTTGGGAGCCAGCACCAGCTCCAGATTAGCAGCATCCACATCGGCATCAGCTAAAACAATTTTATCGGCACCCAAACTTTGCGCGGCCAAATGAGCAAACGCTGCGGTAACACTGGTCTTTCCCGTTCCACCCTTGCCGCTAAGAATTACCAATTGCTTCATGCTGCGATCTCCGGGGCGTGAGCCAAACGTTGGGCAATGTCTGCCAGCAAATTCTGGAAGATACCGTGGTACTCGGGCCGAATATCGATAAGATTTTTGCCGCGGGCAATTCCTTCGCCAATATCGCGGCCATAGGGGATGCGCAGCAGGATGGGAATATCCGCCTGGGCGCAAAAGGCCTCGACCTGTGCATCCCCAATGCCATCACGATTGATGATGACCCCCGCGGGGATATTGATTTCGCGGGCCACTTGCACCGCAGATTTGAGATCGTGCAGGCCAAAGGGCGTGGGTTCTGTTACCAGCAAAATAAAATCGGCCTCGCGTAGCGATTCTACCACCGGGCACGAAGAGCCGGGCGGCGCATCCATGATGGTAACTTCTGTCACCCGCGGGTCCCGCCATTTTTTGAGCTGATGAATCACCGGAACAGCCATCGGTTCGCCCACATTTAGCAGGCCGCGGGCAAAATGGATGCCCTGAGGCGTTTCGCCCGCTTCCAGCAGGCCCAGTTGCTGCGGCGTTTCGGTAATGGCCTTTTCCGGGC
The DNA here is from genome assembly GCA_964565065.1 of uncultured Caldilineales bacterium. Lineage (GTDB taxonomy): Bacteria > Chloroflexota > Anaerolineae > J102 > J102 > M2005. The sequence goes on from CAZMDD010000024.1 coordinate 9,262, forward strand.
ACATCAAGGTGCAACTGCCGCAACCATGACACAACTCAGGAAAGACCAACGTTTTGCCCCCCAGCACCACAATGGCATGATAAGCGCAAACCTCAGCGCAAACGCCGCAGCCGGTGCATTGATTCTCATCCACCACCGGAATGAGCAAATCGACATCCTTGTTTTGCGTAAAAATCGGTTTGAGAAAAAGATGGGCATTGGGGGCCTCGACATCACAATCCAGATAAGCCACCTCATGTTGGGCCTCGGCCAGAGCCAGCGCCAAACTGGTAGCGATGGTTGTTTTGCCGGTTCCCCCTTTGCCACTAGCCACAGCGATGATCATCGATGTCTGCCGCCCCCGTGCAGTTCCTCTCCGGTGGCTGCAAAGACCTCTTCGGCCTCGCCCGCCTTGAATTTCTCCAGAACGTCACGCACGGTGCGTCCTTTGGCCACAAAACCGCGCAATCCCGCGGCTTGCAGTGCAGTAAAGGCATTGGGCCCGTAGCGCCCGGTGATAACCGCCTCGACGTTCTGCTGGCTGATAAACTGCACCACCATGGGCCCGGCGCCTCCGCTGGCGCTGCTGGCCGGATTCGGCAGCGCTTCCCATTCGCCCGATTCTGTATCGGCAACGATAAGGTAGGCGCAGCGCCCGAAGCGGGGGCTGAAGGGGGCGTCGATGCTGGCATTGTTAGCTGTGATGATGATTCTCATAAACGTTACTCCCGCACTAGTTGAGTGCTGCATTGAGGGCATTTGAGTGTGTAGCAGGGTTGACTGGCTTCATGTTTTTGGCGGTATCCGCACTGGGGGCAAACGCAATAACCGGCAGGGCCCGCTGCTTTGGCGCCCCCCATGCGTCCACCTCGTCCGCCGCGGCCTGCGCCGCGACCAGAACCTGGAAATCTCATTATTTCCTCCTGTGGTGTAAAATTGTTAAGTAGATGCGCATTTGAAACTTGAAAAAGCGTCTGTGACTCTCGACCAATGGCGAAGATGGATTCGTCGCCATGGCAACCACAGGTGGCACAAATTTTTCATGAACGTTTCGTTCCTTTTTCTTTATGCCTTGGTGCTCTTGGTGGTGCACCCCGGGTAGTAATGAGCTGTCACATTTCAGCTTTCATTGCAGCACCTACTTAATCGTCATCTTGCAAAGCATTCAGGCGTTCGTTGATGCGCTGCAAAGCGGTTTGCAACGCTTGGGCCTGCGTTTTGAGCAGGTTGGCCTCTTGCTCGCGTGAAAGAGGGGCGACATCGGCATAGGGGGCATCCCAGCGCCCGAAGCCGGCGCCATAGCCTCGGCCGGCGCCATAGCCGCGTCGAGGCCCAAAGCCACGACCAAAGCCGCGGTTCATGGGGCCGCGCAGGCCGTAGCCAGCGCAATTGCCTAATCCTCGTCCTGTCATGGGGCCACGTCCTTGCGGGCCCGTTCCATCTCCAAATGGCATGATTAATCTCCTGTAAGTTGAATGAGTGAGTTTGATTGAATTGTGGTAACTGCACAGACCTCTGTCCACTTTTTGCTGCAAAGACACCAGAAAAGAGGGGGCGTAAAGCGCTTCTTTTTCTTTTTTCGTGTTATTGTGCCTTAGTGGTCTTGGTGGTACATCCGAGATAGAGGTGAACAGTTACGAAATGTGTTACTTTTGCTGGATGCGTTGGTACGCGGCTTCGACTGCCTGAATCTCTTGCCGCATCCGTTGCAAATCTTCCATCCACTGCGCCAGATGCCTTTCACCTAGCGGCGTGATTTGGTAAACCCGGCGCTGCGGGCCCATGCTGTCGGTGCCCCAGCCCGATGTCACCAGGCCCTGAGCTTCCATCTCGCGCAGGGTGCGGTAAACCAGACTCGGCGCCAGATTTTCCGGCTCGAAGCCGAATTCGCCGAGACCATTGAGCAAGCTGTAGCCGTGGGCCGCATTGCCATGTAGCATCACCAACAGGCAGGGCTGCAAGAATCGCATGACACGGCGGCGGCGTTGACTTCTTTGCCCATGTCTCGGGCCTCTGCGGTTATGGGGCATGACTGTACCTCCAGCAAAAAGTGTGTGTAGGGTGTTTCATGTCTATAGCATATCACACTATAGACAATTTGTCAATAGTTAAAATGTAAAATTTTTGTTACTACTAAGGTAGCCAGGCTAGAAACCACGAAGCCACGAAGCAACAAAGGCACAAAGAAAGAAAAAGGTTTGAAATTTTTGGTGTTCTTAGTGTCTTTGTGCCTTTGTTGTGACTGAAGTCGGGGCTTTTGTGTTGGATTTGGAGATT
>CAZMDD010000025.1:0-26228 GCA_964565065.1 uncultured Caldilineales bacterium
GGCCAACAAGGCAGAGATGATTTTGACCCGTCTGTTCAATGCGTATGTGCGTGAGCCGCACATGCTGCCCCCCGATACCCAGAAGATTCTCAAATCGGGCGAAGAGTCATTGCATCGGGTGGTTTGCGATTATCTGGCCGGGATGACGGACCGGTATGCAATTCAGGAGTATCAGCGTCTATTCGATCCGGAAGAGCGCGTTTAGTGGCCGCGGCGCGGGCGCCTTTGCCCCCCTCCCGGCCTCCCCCCGTTTCGGCTGGGGTCTCACGGTGGGAGGAGCTGGCGATTGACTGCGAAACGCTGCCTGCGGATGGCTCCCGCCCCCGCGAGCGATGGAAAATGAGCGGGCGGGCGTTCAACCCGCCGAGTCGCAGACTCGCCTGGTCGCGTTTTTTTTGATGGGCGGGGGAGTGGCAAACCAGCTCGCGGCGAAAAGCAATCGATTTGCCGCGGATTGAGACGGAAGACCGGGGACGGGGCAGCCCCAGCGGGGCTTGGCAACGGTAGCCCGTGGCTTCAGCCGCGGGCGTGGGCGGTTGGGCGGGCACGCGGGCACAACCTTCAACCAGCAAACTTTGAACCTGAAATCCTAGGCGCGGGCGGGCAACCCGCCGAGTCGCAGACTCGCCTGGTCGCGTTTTTTTGACGGAGGAGCTGGCGGTTTGCCACTGCTCACTGGCCCGCTGACCTCTGACCCTCTGGCCTCTGACCTCTGACCCACTGAGGGGGTAGCCCCAGCGGGGCTTGGCAATGGTAGCCCGTGGCTTTAGCCGCGGGCGGAGGCGGACGGGCGCACACACGGACGCTTTGCCAGCCCAACCTTAGCCATGCTGACCCTTTCTGATAGAAACATATTTCAGGACTTGACATCATCATCTCGACCACAAGGGATACATTACCACCGCAGCATATTTTGTAGCCTTTTGCTCCGCTATCTGCTATAATGCCAGATAATTCGCAAAATTTCGCGAATTTTAGCTCCTGGCCCACCGGGTCAGTTTTGGAGGACTTCTTGAAACCAAATTGGACGCGAAACGCATTCGTCTATCTGCTGATTATCGTTGCTGCGGTCGCACTTTTTATGGGCGTCAATCCCATGACCGAAAGTGGACCCAAAGAGATGTCTGTTTCGACACTGGCGGACGAGATGAAAGCGGGCCGGGTCAAGTCTATTCTCATCCGTGAAGATGACTTGACCATTACCATGAAAAACGAAGATGTTTATTTTTCGCATAAAGATGAAGGCACCAGCCTGCTGGCCACCCTTTCTGATTTGAATGTTCCCACAGGCGATCTGAACGCTGTGGAAATTAGCGTGGCGCCGCCCAGTCAACTGGGAGGCTGGATGACCCTGCTGGGCGCCATTTTGCCGCTACTGCTGGTGGGAGCACTCTTCATCTTCCTCATGCGTCAGGCCCAGGGCTCGGGCAGCCAGGCCATGAGCTTTGGCAAAAGCAAAGCCAAACTGGTGGCGCCCGATCAACCCAGTGTCACATTCGAGGATGTGGCGGGCGCAGAAGAAGCCAAAGGCGAACTCATGGAAGTGGTGGAATTTTTGCGTGAGCCCGAAAAATTCGCAGCTCTGGGGGCACGAATTCCCAAAGGTGTTCTCATGGTGGGCCCCCCGGGCACAGGCAAAACCCTCATGGCCAAAGCGGTCGCAGGCGAGGCCGGCGTTCCCTTCTTCTCCATCTCTGGCTCCGAATTTGTAGAAATGTTTGTGGGCGTAGGTGCCAGTCGTGTGCGTGACCTTTTCGAGCAAGCCAAACGCAACAGCCCCTGCATCGTCTTCATCGACGAAGTAGACGCGGTAGGACGACATCGCGGCGCGGGCCTGGGGGGCAGCCATGACGAACGGGAACAAACCCTCAACCAAATCTTGGTAGAAATGGATGGCTTTGACACCGACACCAATGTCATCATCATTGCCGCTACCAATCGCCCCGATATTCTAGACCCCGCACTGCTGCGCCCCGGACGTTTTGACCGCCGGGTTGTCATGGATAGGCCCGATGTGCGCGGGCGCCGCGCCATCCTGGGCATTCATGTGCGCGGCAAACCGCTCGATTTTGATGTAGATTTGGATACCCTGGCCCGGGCCACCCCCGGCTTTGTGGGCGCCGACCTGGAAAACATGGTCAACGAGGCCGCCATCCTGGCCGCCCGTCGCGGCAAATCGCTCATCACCATGAGCGAATTCGAAGAAGCCATCGAGCGGGTCGCACTGGGCGGGCCCGAGCGCCGCAGCCGTGTGCTGGGAGCCGAGCTCAAACGACTCACCGCCTACCACGAAGCGGGCCACGCAGTCGCAGCCAAAGTGCTGGAGCCGCAAAACCCCGTGCAAAAAGTGACCATCATTCCTCGTGGCCAAGCGGGCGGCTACTCGTGGCAAGTGCCCACCGAAGAAAAAACCTTGCAAAACGCCGATGAACTGCTGGCGCACATCGCCGTAGCACTGGGCGGGCGTATCGCCGAAGAAATCATCCTCGACGACATCTCCAGCGGCGCATCCTCCGACCTGCAACATGTCACCCGCATCGCCCGCAGCATGGTCACCCGCTACGGCATGAGCAAAAAGCTCGGGCCCATGGTCTTTGGTCAGCGCCAAGAAATGGTCTTCCTGGGGCGCGAAATTCACGAACAACGTGACTACAGCGAAGAAACCGCAGCCATCATCGATGACGAAGTGCGAAAAATCGTCGACAAAGGCTATCGCATGTGCCGCCAAACCCTGGAATCGCACATGAAAGAACTGGAATGGGTGGCCCAAGCCCTGCTCGAACATGAAACCCTTTCACGAGATGAATTCGAAACCCTGTTCGAGACAGGAAACATGCCTGAACCTCCCCCCAGCCCACCCTCTAGCGCTGCCGCTCCCCCCAGCCGATTAGCCCCGGACAACGCATCCGGCACAACCATGGGACCCACAGCCCCCGTTCCGGCCTGATTCTGACAACCCTTGTAACGACTAACGTACCCGACTTCAATCACCACAAAGGCACAAAGAGACTAAGAACACCAAGCATTTCAAACCTTTTTCTTTCTTTGTATCTTTGTGGCTTCGTGTCTTAGTGGTTTCTAGCCGGGCTATCTTAGTAGTAACCAAACCTTCATAAAAAAACGCCCCTCTGGATTGCCAGGTGGGCGTTTTTTGCGTCGCACCGGTGCATCATGCCCGCGGGCGTGTGCACACGATGCACCGTCATCCTAAATCGCAATCTTTTGCGCAATGGCCTCCTGCGCCCGGGCCACAAAATCTGCCAACGGCATCGCCCCCAAACGCTTGCCGTCACGCTGACGCACATTCACCATGCCGTCAGCCATCTCGCGGCCACCCAGCACCAGCATGTAAGGAATCTTCTGCAACTGCGCATCGCGAATCTTGGCATTCATGCGACCATCGCCATCATCCAGCTCGGCACGCAAACCTGCTGCCTTAAGCTGCTGCGTTACCGTTGCCGCATAAGCATTCTGCTCATCAGTAATCGGAATCACCCGCACCTGCACCGGTGTCAACCACACCGGGAAGTTGCCGCCATGATGCTCGATAAGCACACCAAAGAAGCGCTCCAGACTGCCCATCAGCGCCCGGTGAATCATGTACGGGCGATGCGGCTGTCCATCTGAACCAATAAAACTCAAATCAAAGCGCTCGGGCAAATTAAAATCAAACTGAATCGTGCTAAGCTGCCAGGGACGCTCCAGCGCATCTGTCACATAAATATCGATCTTTGGGCCGTAAAACGCACCATCGCCCTCATTGACACCATAAGGATGTCCGCTGCGTTGGAGCGCCGCCAGCAGCGCGGCCTCGGCAGCCTCCCAGCTTGCCTCATCCCCCACCCGTTTTTCTGGGCGGGTGCTAAGATAAAGCTGAAAACTCTCGAACCCAAAATCCTTGAGCAAACTGATACTGAAATTGAGAACACGATCAATTTCAGCAGGCATCTGATCGGGCGCACAGAAAAGATGCGCATCATCCTGCGTAAACCCGCGCACCCGGGTCAGTCCGTGCAGCGTGCCCGAACGCTCATACCGATACACCGTGCCCCACTCCGCCCAGCGCAGCGGCAAATCACGATACGACCGCATGCGGCTCTTGTAAATTTGCACATGGAAGGGGCAATTCATCGGCTTGAGATAATACTCCTGGCCATCGATGTCGATAGGCGAATACATGCCATCCTTGTAAAAGCCCAAATGTCCACTGGTTTCCCACAGCGTAGCCCGTCCGATGTGCGGCGTATACACAAAATCATAGCCGCCCGCCAGGTGCATACGCTTGGCATGATCTTCCATCAAATAACGAATCAACCCCCCCTTAGGATGCCAAAGCACCAGGCCGCCGCCCACTGTCTCGTGATTGGTACTGAACAGGTCCAGCTCCTTACCCAGCTTGCGATGATCCCGTTTTTTAGCCTCCTCCAGCCGTTTGAGATAAGCCTTGAGCTGCTTTTTATTCTTCCAGGCAGTGCCATAAATCCGTTGTAGCATCTGCCGATTCTCATCTCCGCGCCAATAAGCGCCCGCCACATGCAGCAGCTTAAAACCATCCGGTGAAATTTGCCCGGTGTGCGCCACATGAGGCCCGCGGCACAAATCCACAAAATCGCCATCACGATACAACGAAATTTCCACCGGGCCATCAATGGGATCACCATTTTCATCCACGCCCCCTTGCTCCAAGCCATCGATGAGTTCCAGCTTGTAGGGCTGATTGGCAAAAACTTGACGGGCCTCCTCTGCTGAGATGACCTCCTTCTCAAAGGGGTGCTTAGCACCGATAATCTGCCGCATACGTTTCTCGATGGCGACCAAATCCTCTTCGGTAAACGTGCGCGCCTTGCCTGCTTCGGTTTGTCCTAAGTCAAAATCGTAATAAAAACCATCCTTGATGGGGGGCCCGATGGCCAGCTTGGCCTCGGGGTAGCGTTCTTGCACCGCCTGCGCCATCACATGCGCAGCCGAATGCCTGAGTTTATACAAATCATCCTGCTGATTTTGTTTTTGTTTAGGAGAGCCCATGAGCCTCTATAACCTCCGATGAGTAAAAGCGTTTATGATGCGTAACTGATCTTGGCTTTCTCTGGATAGCGGTGAACAGTTACCTATGATGATGACTTTTTGATGAGAGGGCGCAACAAAAAACTCCGCAGTCCTCAAGGGACGCGGAGTCGCGTGGTTCCACCCAAGTTGACCGAAAATCGGCCCGCTTTGCGGCGTGATAACGGCAGCCAGCCGGGCGAAAATACTAACATAAATGTTGCCAGATGCGTTCCTCCCGCCACGTCCGAGGGGTTTTCACAGAAACGTCATCGCAGACGCTCGCAGCCATTGCGTCCACTCTCTGAGATGCGTACCTCTGCTACTCGTCTCGGGCATTGCGTTGCATATTGCGTTTTGATAAAGTCCGAAATCCAGTAAAACTGTATCGGTAAGTGCATTTTAGCATGATGCGGGCGGCGTGTCAACCATCGCACATCATGGGTAGTGTATCCCTTGTGGTTGAAATTATGAAAGAGGCTGGAATCGGAGTTAAAGTAGGTAGTGTCAAATAACCAAACCACACTCAGGAGACCAGCCTCATGCCAAGCGTAACCCCAGAACGACGCGGTGTCAATTTCAAGGAAGTCTTGGGTGCGGTTCAGTTTGGGGACGCTTTTATTTTTTGGGCCGGGCGGATGACGAGTCCGCCCTGGGGAGCCCCGCTTCGGAGCCGGATTCGCAATCCGGCGGGTTTTACAATGCCTGCTCCAATTTTGAAACGCACCTACCTGTGAATTTCACTTGACAAAAGACAATTCATTTTGTATTATGATATTGAATATCCCCCCTGTTCCTTCGGGAGCAGGCCGCGAGGCCGCACACTGTGCGGTCTCTGCTTTTTCGTAGAGGATTTGGCAATGAAGCGGACTTACATTTACATTGATGGTTTCAATCTCTATTATGGAGCAGTCAAGGGAACGTCGTACAAGTGGTTGAATTTACGTAGAATGTGTGAGTTATTGCTACCTAAAAATGACATCGTACGCGTTAAGTATTTTACGGCGAAAGTGAGTTCGCGTGCAGGCGATCTTGGACAACCCGCGCGGCAACAAATTTATCTCCGGGCTCTTCAGACGCTCCCTAATCTTGAAATCATCTACGGTCATTTTTTGACACACTCTGTCTGGAGGAGATTAGCTAATCCTGCTCCGGGCGAATCTCCATATGTTCAGGTGCTGAAAACGGAAGAAAAAGGCTCTGATGTAAATCTCGCAGCTCACCTTATCAATGACGGGTACAAAGGATGTTATGAAGTTGCGGCTGTCATATCAAATGACTCCGACTTGTTGGAGCCTATCAAAATCGTTCGGCGTGAATTGGGTTTGGATGTGGTGGTGATAAACCCCAGGCCGGGACGAACCAGTAAAGCATTAGCACGTGAGGCGTCATTCGTGAAGTCGATACGCAAATGGGTGTTAAAAGATAGCCAATTTGCACCGACTTTGCGAGATGCTCAAGGTGAAATCCGCAAGCCTTCAGAATGGTGAGGATTTGGCAATAAGAGATGAAGGTACGCCTTCAGATATGGGCGCATGATATTGCTCCTCCGGCATATCCTGGCGTAATGCCACAAGTCATCCGCAGGGTGGCGTTGGCACTGGCGTCCCTGGCAATGACCAGGAAAAAGCAAAGCGTCTGTCCCAAACGTGCCGATGAATGGCATTTGTGATACGCTTATGTCATCACGCTGCATGTTGTAGATGTGGTGCGTTAGGGAACTATTCTGCCATCTAAAAAAAAGCCCCGCCAGAAACTTCCGGCGGGGTGTAACCTGATGGGCGATACAAGACTTGAACTTGTGACCTCCACGATGTCAACGTGGCGCTCTAGCCAGCTGAGCTAATCGCCCGTGCAGAAATCCATTATACTCATTTTGCTTATTTTGGCAAAAAACTGCCCGTACAAAAGCAGACATCGCACCTGTGCAGGAACTTTTTCAGGAAGTCCGGGCATCTCTGTTACAATGCTCTCATGTCCTGGAAAATTCGTTCACAAAATCAGGCCCGGCTGGATGAAGAAACGGGCGTCATCTACAAAGATTGGGGCGGGCGGCTGACTGTTGCTCTGGCCTTCCCCAATACCTATTACGTAGGCATGAGCTCGCTGGCACTGCAACTGCTTTATCGCGGCTTTAACGCCTTTGACAATGTGGTTTGCGAACGTGTGTTTTGGGATAAAGATGGGCATCAGGCCCGACGCCCGCTGCTTACACTGGAATCGGGGCGCGCCGTGGCTGAGGTGGATGTGTGGGCTTTCACCATTTCTTATGAGATGGACTATTTCAATATCATCGACATGCTGCGGCAGGCAGGCGTGCCCCCTCTGGCTCGAGACCGGGATGAATCCTGGCCCCTGCTCATTGCCGGAGGCCCCGGTGTGACCATGAATCCCGAACCCATGGCTCCCATTTTCGATGCCATCATCATCGGTGAAGGAGAAGAGGTGCTGGAGCCCTTGGTGCAACGCTTTCGCGCGGGCATTCGCGCCCCGCGCGCGGAGCTTCTCAGCCAACTTCACGCCATTCCCGGCGTTTACATTCCCGCGTTGGTAGAACCCGCGACCGCGCAGGGTAACAGCTTGCGGCCCATCCGGCGTTTGTGGGTGCGAGACCAAAGCAAATTCCCCCCCATCAGCAGCCTTTACACCCGGCAAACTGAATTCAAAGGGATGCACCTCATGGAAATTGCCCGGGGCTGTGGGCGAGGATGTCGTTTTTGTCTGGCCGGATATCTTTATCGTCCACCCCGGGAACTGCCCCTGGATTTGTTGCTGGACTGGGCCCGGGTCGGTCTTAAACACACCCAGCGCATCGGGCTTATCTCCGCCGCTGTTTCCGACCACAGCCAGATTGACGAGCTGGCCATCGCCTTGCAGGAGATGGGCGTCAAACTCAGCGCTTCCTCCATGCGTGTCGATCCCATCTCGCGGCCCCTGGTGCAGGCCCTGCGCGCAGGAGGCGCCCAAACCCTCACCATTGCCCCCGAGGCCGGGTCGGCCCGCCTGCGGCGTGTCATCTCGAAAACGCAGACCGAAGAGCAATTGCTGGCCGCGGTAGAACTGGCCGCGGAGCTGGATTTTCCGCAAATCAAATTCTATTTTATGATTGGACATCCCACCGAGGAACAGGAGGACATGGAGGCGCTGGTGGCGCTGGTGCTGCGGGCCCGAACCCTCTTCAAACGACGCATCGCCATCAATGCCACGCCCTTTGTGCCCAAAGCCCACACACCCTTCCAATGGGCCGCTATGACATCGGCCAAAATTCTGAAAAAGCGTCAAACCTACATCATGCGTCAGTTGGGGCGCCATAAAATCGCGGTGCGGGCCGATTCGCCCGCCTGGGCCGAAGTGCAAGGTGTTTTGGCGCGCGGCGACCGCAGCCTGGCACATGTCTTGCTGGATTTGCCCCGGCTCAGCGTGCGCGATTTTTGGGCCACGATGGCGCAACACAACCTGAGCCGTGAGCATTTTTTGTCCCAACGCATGCCGGACCAGCGCTTTCCTTGGCACATTGTAGAAAATGGCGTTCGCGAAAAATTTCATCAGCATGAATGGCGCTTGGCCAACAAGGCCCGCATCGGCCTGCATTGTCCGCCGCATAGTGTCAACTGCCAAACTTGCGGTGTCTGCGATGCTGCCTGGGCCCAACGCTTTCAGCTTGAGGCAGCGTCCCTCTCCGAAAAATAGATGATAACAGAACACCGCCATCCACAGAGAATCCACAAGGCACCGCGGCACAAAGAAAGAAAAAACGTTACTACCAAGGTAGCACGGCTAGAAACCACTAAGACACGAAGCCACAAAGGCGCAAAGAAAGAAAAAGTTTTGAAATTCTTGGTGTACTTAGTGTCTTTGTGCCTTTGTGGTGATTGAAGTCGGGTACGTTAGTCGTTACGAAAAAACATCCTCACCTGTAGCGTTACATTCGACTTTACAAAAAGTTTACAAACTCCAAACATTTTTCACACCCCATCCCCCTAAACTACTAATAACTCCCGTCAATCCTGCCACCAACACGCCAAACAGCCTCCCCTGCCATGACAACCATACTCATCGTTGATGACGAACCCGCCATTGTCGAACTTGCCCAGCTTTATCTGCATAAAGATGGCTACCAGACGATCACTGCAGCCGATGGCATCGAAGCTATGGTGCAGGTCAAAAAATCTCGACCCGATCTCATCGTGCTGGATTTGATGTTGCCTGGGCTGGATGGCTGGGAGGTGTGCAAACGGGTGCGAGCCGAGACCAACATCCCCATCCTCATGCTCACCGCGCGCAGCGATGATGTGGATAAAATCGTAGGTCTGGAGCTAGGCGCCGATGATTATCTCACCAAGCCCTTTAATCCGCGCGAGCTTACTGCCCGCATCAAAGCGATTCTGCGGCGCGCACAGGCCAGCATTGCCGCCACCCAGGGCGATTTGCTGCGTCTGGGCCAGTTGGAAATTGATGTTTTGCGGCGCACCCTGCGGCGGGATGAACAAAATGTGCCGCTGCGGGCCAAAGAGTTTGATCTACTGCTCACCCTGGCCCGGCATCCCGAAATCGTACTCAGCCGCGAGCAATTGCTGGAGCAAGTTTGGGGATACGATTACATGGGCGGCACCCGCACGGTGGATGTTCATGTGGCGGGACTGCGCCAAAAAGTAGCCGGAGCTGGCGTAAAAATCGAAACCGTTTGGGGAATCGGCTACAAACTTGTTATCGAGGCTGATGACTAAATCCTTACGCGTCCGTCTCTTTCTTTCCTATCTGGCGGTTACATCCATCATCTTGCTCTCTGCCGGTCTGACTTTGGGACTGGTGTGGCATAGCGCGCAAGAGCGCATCATGCGCGCCCGCCTGAGCGAGACCCTGCCCCTGGCTGCGCGATTGGTGCGTGCCAACCTGCGCCAGGGCATACCTCCAGAACAAATCACCCGCAAAATCAACAAAGAAATTCTGCCCCGACAATTCCGGCTTTTGTTGGTACAACAGGGCAAAATCATCGGCGATACCGCCAACGGGTCACTGGTGGGGCAAACATTGCCCGAAAATCTGCCCGATAAACTAAAACGTTCTGGCAAGCACATTCTCACCGGCACGTTTAGCAGCTTGCGTGGGGGACAGTATTTTTATGCGCTCACCGTTGTGCCGCTGCGTCCCGAAGACAACAATCTAAAATCGGCTTTGTGGGTGGTACAAATTGCGCCCCGGCGACTTTTTAGCCTTAACGACGAGCTGACCGGGCCTTTGGTGTGGTCCTTGCTGGCTGCCCTGCTCACCGGGCTCATCTTTTCGTGGATGGTCAGCCGCTGGATTACCCGCCCGCTCACCCAAATTGCCAGCGCCGCCGATGAAATCGCCCAGGGAAATCTGGACATGGAGCTGCAAGTTTCCGGTCCCTCCGAAGTCCAGCGTGTCGCTCGGCAATTCAACAACATGACCGCAGAGGTTCGGGCCTCGCGGCAGGCGCAGCGAGAGTTTATCGCCAATGTCTCCCACGATCTCAAAACGCCACTGACTGCCATCCAGGGCTTCTCGCAGGCCCTGGTCGAGGGTGTCGCCTCCGATATTCAGGGCGTGCAGCGCGCCGCGGGCATCATCCACGATGAATCGCTGCGCATGGGGCGGCTGGTGGATCAACTGCTGGATTTAGCACGTCTGGATGCCGGGCAGGTGCAAATTCGGCAGGAGCGGGTGGATGTCAGCGCCTTGCTGGTGGACACGATTCGCCGTTTTCGGCCCGTGGCCCAGGCCAAAGCAATCAACTTGCAGATGGATGTCGCGTCCGACCTTCAACTGCTGGGCGATACCGACCGCCTGATGCAGGTTTTTACCAATCTGTTGGATAACGCTCTGCGCCATACACCCTCACAGGGTACTATCCACTGCCGTGTGCAACCCTCGGGCAGCGCTGCCGATTTCATCGAAGTTACCATCTCCGATACCGGGCCCGGCATCCCCCCCGAAGACTTGCCCCACGTATTCGATCGCTTCTATCAGGCCGAAAAAGCGCGGCGTCGCGGCAACTCCGGTCTGGGACTGGCCATTGTGCAAGAGATTGTTCGGGCCCATCGCGGCCACGTGCAAGTCAGCTCGCCACCGGGCCAGGGCGCAACCTTTACCATCCTGTTCCCCAGTAGCTAAGACCTGCTGCTTTCCCCCTTTCTGCCACGCATGGGCTCCAGGTTATTTCAAGCTGCGCCCGACTTGCGTGTATAATGCCAGCATGTCTCGTATCGTTGCTTTCCGCTCACGCCGCAGCCCCAACTGGCCCGACATGCTGCTAAAAAGTGGTCTTTTGGCTGCTGTCAGTGTTTTGCTGCTCTTTTATTTTCGGCGAACCCTCAATTTGGATGAAGGCTGGTATTTGCTGGCGGCCCGGCAGATGCAACAGGGATACCGACCCTATCTCGATTTTAGCTTTACCCAGGGCCCGGTCATGCCCTGGCTTTACGCCCAGTTGTTACGCTGGCTGCCCCTTAATCTGTACACAGGGCGGGCCATCACCCTGATGTTGGCTGGCAGCGCCTGGGGCACAGCCGTTTGGGGCAGTTGGCGTTTATTCGGTAAACTGGCTGCGGCACTCACCCTGTGGACGCTGGTGCTGGGCTGGTTTGCAGTGGCGCATTACACCTATGTGGCCACCTACGCCCTGGCTGGCGCTTTGTTGGTGGCGGGCATGGTCACCTGGCTGGGCACATCGTGGCGCTGGCGTTTTGAGATAGCGGGCCTATTGTTGGCCCTGGCTGTGGGCGTGCGCCTCTCGCTATTGCCGATACTCCTGCTTTTTTGGATTGCTGCCTGGCTAGAGGGCACAAAGCCTTGGCCGCGACGTTGGCTGGCCACGGGACTCAGTTTGGGATTGCTGGCCGTCATCTTCGGGCCCTTTTGGCTGCGGGCCCCCGACTTGCTGTGGTACAACCTGCTGGGCTTTCACACCGATCGCATCTCGTGGGCTGAGCATGTTCAGATTTGGCGGGCCGCGCTTAGTCGTGATGTGCGCATGTTTGCGGGCTTTTGGGCATTGCTGACACTGCGAGCAGGATTAGCAATGCGGCGACAGCAACCACGTCCGCGCTGGCAGGCCCAGCAGTGGCTGCTGCTGGCTGTGCTGCTGATGTTTGGCGTCCACCTCATTCCCCGCACCGCTGATGCCTACTACAACACGCTGCAATACCCGCTGATGGCCATGCTCATGGGAAAATGGCTCATCGATAGTTGGCAGCAGCTTCAGCGCCCGGCGCTCAGGCTGGGGCTGGCAGTCGTGCTGATTTTGTTGATGCTCCTTTCGCAGGTTCAGGCCTTGCAGCACTATCATCTTTATTGGCGGCCCGGCTCAGCTCTGACCGATGTCGCTCGCTGGCACGATTTTATGCAGGAGCATGTGGCTGCGACATGTAAAGGGCAAGGTGTTAGCTTTACGCCGTTGTTGGCTATCGAGGGGGCGTCTGAGCTGGCTCCGGGGTTAGAGATGGGCATTTTTGCTTATCGCCCCACCTGGAAGACCGCCCGCAGTCAGCACTTCCATGCAGTCAACAACGACATCCTGGCCGACCTGTTGCGCCAACCGCAGGTCGGATGGGCCGCCTTCAGTCGCTACGACCTGGAACATCATCTTTACGGCAATCTGGATGAAATAAAGAGGCTTTTGCGCCATGAGTTTCGGCTTACCAAAACCTTCCCCGCTCTGGGCGCGGGCAGTTCCGAAGTTTATCTTTATTTGCGTCCTCACTGTTTTCAGGGGACACTGGCTTCTGCGCAGGCTGTTGCGTGGCAAGAGGGAATTCATTTGCTGGGGGCATCGTGGCAGCCGCAACGGGGAGTGCTAACCCTTTTGTGGCAACCACAGCAGGTTGTCAGCAAGGATTACACCATCTTTGTGCATATTTTGGATGAGCAGGGCGTACTGGTCTTTGGACAGGATGAGCCCCCTTGTCGTGGTACTTGTGCCAGCACCACTTGGCAGCCGGGCGAACGCATCCTGGATGAACATCTGCTGGCGCTGCCCCCGTTGCCGCCGGGCCGCTATCTTTTGGAGCTGGGCTTGTACGATGAAACGGTGCAGCGTCTACCCCTGACCTCGGGCGCCGATGCCTGGATTATCGACCTGGATGCGTTGCAGTAGCATTTTGGGCCCGGGAGCGTTCTTGCACCCAGCGCCAAAGCAGTAGCAAAGCTATCAGCAGAGCCAAAAAACCATAGGCCATGGCCGAAAGATAACCAAAATGTTCCAGCAGCCAGGTAGCAAGCGGGTCGGAGAGGCTGCGGGTGAGCGCGCCGGCCATAGAGCCCAGCGCCAGCACGGTGGCCCGGCTTCCTGGGCGCTGCTGCGCCATCAGGGGGATGGTGGAGACGATGCTGTATTCGATGGCCAGAGAGATGAGCCCCATGCCTAAAATGGTCGCCCACAACGAAGCATTCAGCCACGGCAGCGCCAACAGGCTGAGCAGAAAGAAGCTAACACCTGTCAGCACGCCGCGGCGCTTGCCTATGCGGTCGATGGTCAAACTGGCGATAATCGAGCCCAGCAGTTCTACCGCCCCCAGGCCCGCGGCCACCTGTCCGATGCGTACCGGGCCCAGATGAAACGTTCGGGCCAGATGCGCGCCCCAGGTGATGAAGTAGGCCTCGACAGCGATAAAAATGGTGGCACTCACCAGCACCGCGCCCAAGGCGCTGCGGTCTTTGATGATGCTGGCAAGCTGCGCTCCAAATGAGCGGTGAACTGTTTGCGTGTGCGCATGGCTGGGAGGCAGCAAAAAGGCCAGCACCAACACAGCCAGCCCGCTAAAAAAGCTCAGCATGCGAAAAGGCATCTGCCAGCCGAATACGCCAATCATCCAGCCCACAATGGGCAAAATGACAATGCCGGTGATGGCCCAACTGTATTCCACGGTAATCAGCGCCCGCCCCAGGTGCCGAGTGGGGGCATTCTCGCTGATGTATGCCTGCATCAGCGGATAGGTCATGGCATCGCTGATGCCCAGCACCAAAATTGCCATCGCAGCAATGCCTATGCCTGAGGCAAAGCTTAGTCCCAGCAATCCCGCACTTTGCAGAATAAATCCCAGCATCAGCAAGGGCTTGATGCCCGACTTATCGGCTTGGTGCCCGAAGAATGGCGCCAGTGCCACAGCCGCGGTGCGCAACATCACCAATGCCCCCATCACTGCCAGAGTCACGCCCAGGCCGCGAGCGTAATCATTGACAAAGGGATACATCATGCGGATGCTGGTATCGCGCACCAGACGCACCAGAATGACCAACAGTACGAATCGTATTAGCGTGCGGCCCCTCTGTACGCCCGGCTGCCATTGCAGCAATGAAGTCATATTGCAATAGTGGTCAATATCCATGAAGTGATGGGGAAGAATCACACGCATTCCCAGCCCTCCCCCTTGGCTGCGCCCTGATTTTTGTGGCTTATTTCGAAGGTAAGCGAGAGCGGCGCTCCACCGCCCGCACCATCAACGAGAGGAAGAGCGTCATAATCAAGTACAAAATCATCACCGAGTTGTAGCCCTCGAAGGCCCGAAAGTTGCGAGAAATCCACAATCGGCCCGATTGCAGCATCTCGGGCAGGGCAATGACGGAGATGAGTGAAGTATCTTTGAGCATGGCAATAAGGTCGTTGCCCAGTGGTGGCAAAATCATGCGTATCGCCTGCGGCAGGATGACCAGTCGCATGGCCTGAAAGTAGGTCATGCCAATGGAGCGGGCCGCTTCCATTTGTCCTTTGGGAATGGACTGAATGCCCGCGCGAAAGACCTCGGCCATGTAGGCCCCGTAGCCAAATGAAAGGCCGATGATGGCAGCGGGCAGCCCGCTCATATCGATGGCGCCTCCCGTGCTTTTGCGAATGGCTGGCGTGATGGCAAAGCCCATGTAAAGGATGATGACCAGCATCGGCACACCACGCACAATCTCGACATAAAGTGTTGAGATTGTGTAGGGCATGGCGGGCAGCAGCAGGAAGAAAAATTCGATGAGGAAGAGGAGGGTGATGCTTTTGCTTCGCCATTGGGGCAGCAAGGCCACGATTAAGCCAAAAAGAACCAAGCCGTAAAGCAGACGTTTGGGCAGACCTTTGCGTAGGTCGGGCGAGCCGTCAGCCACCCGCATGATGCCAAAGATGAGGCCAACCAGCAGGGCCGCAAGGAATGAAATCAGTGTCACCTTGATGGTGAGCATGACGCCGCGTGCGTTCCAGATGCGCTTGATGATGCGCCAGGTTTTGCCGTGGAACTCATCGATGATGATGATGTTTTTGGTTCCTGGCGGTGCTTTGCCTGTTAGCTTGGGTGTCGAGGTTTCCAGCGTGATGACTGTGTCCTCTGTGGGGGTAAGTGCCTCGAGCTTGGCTTTGGGGGCATCTTTGGGAATGATAAAGTGATACACAGCGCCTTTGCCCAGCAAGGTTTTGTTTTCGCCGTAGTATTCGACCCGCAAGGTGTAATCACCGGGCGACATGGGGGAACCTAATGTATAGCCCCAACTGCCATCTTTTTTGATTTTGGTGCTCTGAATGTTCTGAATAACATCCTGATTCCAGGGTAAATCAAAGATGAAATAAAAGGCATTGCGATAATAGCTGTTTTGGAAGATGGCGAAAAAGACAAAGATAGCAATGATAGCAATGATAATGACCCACCAGGGCATGTGTTCCCAGGGAACTGCCAGGCCCAGGCGGCCACGGTCGCGCGCTTTTGTATCGGATGAAAGGATGGGAGCCAGGTCTTCGTTTTCGTTTTGTTTCAACTGTTTACTCCAGGTAACCGGAATGGTGATGCAGATTTGTGGCGCTGTGTGTGGCGATGGTTTAGTCGATGCGCAGTCGTGGATCCAGGGCATCGCGCAAGCCGTCGCCCAGCAGGTTGAAGCCTAATACGGTGAGCATGATGGCCAGACCTGGGAAGAGCATCACCCACCAAGAGCCCGAGAGGATAAATTGCATGCTATCGACCAGCATTTTGCCCCATTCGGGGAAGGGGGGCTGCTGGCCCAGGCCCAAGAAGCCGAGCGCTGCGGCATCAAGCACGGCTGTGCCCATGCTAAGTGTGCCCATGACAATGAGTGGCGAGAGACCATTGGGCAGAATGTGGGTAAAAAGGATGCGTCTTTGGCCTACGCCCAGGGCCCGGGCAGCCAACACGTAATCCTCTTCGCGGATTTGCAGAGCCATGGAGCGGGCCAAGCGCGCGTAGGGGGGGATGTAGACGATGCCAATGGCAATCATGGCGTTGCGCAGGCCCGGTCCCAGTGCCGCCACCAAAGCAATGGCCAGTAGCACATACGGAAACGATAGCATGATATCCATGGCGCGCATAATCACTGTATCGATAAATCCGCCAGTCATGCCCGCAACCAGGCCCAAGAATGAGCCGAACGACATCGAGATGAGTACCACCAGCACAGCCACGCGCAGGGAGACGCGGGCGCCATGCACCACGCGGCGCAAAACATCCCGTCCCAGATCATCCGTGCCAAAGGGATGTTCCAGAGAGGGGGATTGCAAGCGTGCTTTCAAATCCAGGTCGGCGCGGGCGTTGTAGGGCCATACCACCGGGGCCATCAGGCCGATAATCAAAAAGGAAAGTACCAGGGCCAGTCCTACCTGCGCACTGCGGGTGCGAATCATGCGACGCATGGCCCGCCGGAATTGGCTTTCGGAGCCGCGATTTTGAATTTCTATACTGACTGCTGTATCTGTTTGGGTCATGAGTCGTACCTGATTCGGGGATTGAGGAAGGCGTAGCTGACATCGACAGCAAGATTGACAAAAACGAAGATAACGGCAATTAACAAGGTTACTGATTGCACAATGGGATAGTCGCGCCCGCTGATGGCATCGAAAACCCATTTGCCAATGCCGGGCCATGCAAAGACTGTTTCGGTGAGGATAGCGCCACCCATCAAGCTGCCAAATTGCAGACCGATGATGGTTACAACTGGCAGCAGGGCATTGCGTACCACGTGCCGCATGATGACGTTGTACTCGCTTAGGCCTTTGGCCCGGGCTGTGCGCACATAATCTTGCCCCAGCACCTCCAGCATCGATGAGCGCATCATGCGGGCGATGATGGCCAGAGGAATGGTGGCCAATGCCATGGCGGGCAGCAAAATGTGGCGAATCGAATCCTTTAGCGCCACCCAGTTTCTGGTAAGCAGGCTATCGACAATGTTCATGCCGGTAATATGATCTACCGTAACACCCACGCTTAGCCTGCTGCTGGTAGGCAACCAGCCCAGCAGCAGCCCGAAAATATACATCAGCAAAATGGCCAGCCAGAAGATGGGCATAGAAACGCCCACCAGCGCACCAATCATGGTAGCGGTATCTACCAGGCTGTTGCGCTTGAGCGCCGAGATGATGCCCGCAGGAATGGCGATGAGGATGGCGATGAGGATGGCCACGATGGCCAGTTCAACTGTGGCCGGAAATCGCCGTTTTAGCTCGGTGGAAACAGGAATGTTCCCATGAATCGAGTTGCCTAAATCACCCCAGACCACTCCGCCCGCGTGGCAAACCATGACCGAGCCCAGTTTGCGGCATGAATTTTGATCATATTTATCTGTCCAAACCTGGCTATCGTGCTGGCAAACAGTCAGTTTATCCAGTTTGGCCAGTTTAACGCAAGGATTGCCTTTGCGAGTCAGATAAACATCATCCTTGTCGATTTTTTCGAAGGTCATTTTGCCCACCATGAACCGAACATATTGAACATCCAGCCGTTCGTTCAGGCCCAATCTTTCCCTAATGCGGGCGACATTTTCCTCGGTGGCATGTTCGCCCAACATCGCCAGCGCCGGGTCACCCGGAATAAGATGCACGAATGAGAAGACGAGCAACGAAACCCCAAATAGCACCGGGATTGTGGAAAGGAGTCGTCGTAAAATATAAACAGTCACGATAATAACGCCTTTGAAGAATGGAGAGCGGGAGCTGATGATTGGTCTGGTGTGAAAAGGTGGTGGCACAGTCAGGGTTGTGCCATCACCTCATAACATCAAAAGGGGAGGATGGCCCCGATCCTGGTGACCGGGGCCATCGTGATGCGCATCAAGCGCCGTTATTTTTTGGTGACGTACTTGTAGAGCTCGGTTCCCAGCGGGTTGGTGATGTAGCCTTCCACTTTGTCGTTGAAAATGAGCGGGGTGTTGTTGTGAGCAACCCAGATGCGGGTGGCGTTGTCCATCAGCATTTTTTCCGCTTCCTGATACATCTTCTCACGTTCTTTTTGGTCAACTGTGGAGCGGGCCTTGCGCAGCAGGGCGTCCAGTTCGGGGAACTGTACCCAGCCTTCTTTGGCTTTGGGCTCGACAGTGGGGATGAAGAAGTAGCCGAGGAAGTTGTCGGGATCGCCGTTGTCGCCGCCCCAACCAAGCTGATACAGACCACGCAATTCACCTTCTTTGCGCATCTTCAGATAGGTGGGCCAGTCACCAGCCTGCTCAAGTTGTACTTCGATGCCAACGGCAGCCAGTTGCGCAGCCATGGCCTGAGCAATGCCTTCGGGATCAGGATAGTAGAAGCGGACGATGGGCATGTAGTAGAGTTTCAGAGGCATCTTGCTGCCATCTTCCCAGGTGACTTCTTTGATGCCATCGGCGAAGCCAGCTTCGGCCAGCAATGCTTTGGCATGTTCGGGGTCATACTGGATGCCATGAATATCGAAGTTGTGGCCCCAGACCATGGGCGGCAGGAAGTTCTCGGCGGGCTCGCCATATTTGCCGTAGAAGGTTTCGACGATGGATTTCTTGTCGATGGCTGCGGCAATGGCTTCGCGGACGCGTTTGTCCTGAAGTTCCTTGATCTTGTAGTTGAAGGCCAGGTAGCCGGTGTTCAGTGCCGGGCGAGGTTTAACGTAAACGCCATCGGCGGTTTCGGCGGTCTTGATGTCTTCGATGTTGGCCTGTTCCATGGCGTCGATTTCGCCAGTTTGCAGGGCCAGGAAGCGGGCGGAGTTGTCGGGAACCACACGAACGACGATGGTGTCGACGTTGCCGGGATTTTCGCCCCAGTAGTCTTCATTCTTGACCAGGGTGATGTGGTCATCGGTGATCCATTCTTTGAATTTGTAGGGGCCGGTGCAAACATAGCCAACTTCGGGAGAGCCGTAGTCGGGGCCATATTTTTCGATGGCCGCGGGGCTGGCGATGGCGAACATAGGCATGGCCATGTTAGCCAGAATGGGGGCCAGGGGCTCGCTGAGGGTGAATTTCACATCGTAGTCGCCAACTTTCTCGATGGCGGTGACGATAGAGTCGCCTTTGAAGCCGTTGAACATGTAGTCCCAGTATTCAAAGTCTTGCTCGGCAAAGTGGGCAGGATGTTCAGGATCCCACCAGCGGCTGAAGTTGTAGACCACAGCGTCGGCGTTGAAGTCGGTGCCGTCGTGGAATTTGACGCCTTTGCGCAGATGGAAGACCCACTCGGTGCCATCGTCGTTGGAGTCCCAGCTTTCGGCCAGGCTGGGTACTGGGTTGGTGGTGTCTTTGTCGTAGGCCAGCAGAGATTCACAACCCTGGTTGGTGACACGGAAGGATTCGCCATCGGTGACCACAGCGGGATCGAGACCGACGGAGTCGCCGCCACGCCCGAAGATGAAGGTCACGCCCATGTCGCCCTCTTCGCCACCGCCAGCAGCGGCTTCGGGAGCGCCGAACCATTTGTCGTAAATTTTGTCATATTCGCCAGAGGCTTTGACAGCCGCCAGGCCTTTGTTGATGGCTTCCAGCACTTTGGGAGCATCTTTGCGCACGGCGATGCCGTAGAATTCTTCGGTGAAGGGGCCTTCGACGATAGCCACGTTCCATTCGGGGTTGGCTTTAATCATGTCGGCAGTGGTGGGGGCATCGTTGATGACAGCATCCACATCGCCGTTGGCCAGGGCCTGCATGGCCAGGGTGATTTCGTCATAGCGCACGACTTCGGCGTCGGTATTGTCGGTGGACCAGATGTCGCCGGTGGTTCCGAGCTGCACACCTACTTTTTTGCCAGCCAAATCATCGACACTCTTGATGCCACTGCCATTCTTCGCAGCCAACACCTGACCGGCGTTGAAGTAGGGCTCGCTGAAATCGACGGTTTGTTTGCGTTCGTCGGTGATGGTTGCGGCAGAGATGACTGCATCGAATTCGCCGCTGGCCAGTGCTACAAAGATGCCGTCCCAGCGGGTGTTGACGAATTCAGGCTCGAAACCGGCCTCTTTGGCAATGGCTTTCATCAGGTCGGTGTCAAAACCCTGAATATCGCCGTTGTCATCAACAAACTCGAAGGGGGGGTATTCGGCGTTGGTGCCAATGGTGACCTTGGCAGGCATTTCTGCTTCGGGCTCTTTGGCTGGTTCTTGTGCTGGGGCCTTGGTTGGCTCAGCTTTGGGAGCCTCGGTGGCTTTGGGCGCAGGAGCTTTGGTAGGCTCGGCAGCGCTACCGCCACAAGCGGCAAAAACCATGGCTGCCAGCAGTAATACGCTGAGCAGTATCCATAAACGTTTTTTGGACATTGGGTTCTCCTCCTTTGAGAGAATAAATGAATGGGATGCGGCAAGGCAATAGCAGCAAAACTGTTGCCCAGTTAGTTGTAATGAAGGATCTCTTTCTTCACTACAATCAAACAGCGTTGTTGGTTTTTGTGTGGCACAGGCCAGTGCTGTTTTGCAAGAGGTGTAAGGGTTTCGATTGTTTGATTAAGCACTTGCAAAATATGAAAGTTTTTTGCTGAGCGCACACGAGTTTGAAGAAGATTATAGTTTGTCTTTTCTGTCTTGTCAAAGGATCGTTCGTCTTAAGTAGCTGCGCATTTGAAACTTGAGAAAAGTGCTGTGCATTTTGACGAACATAGACGATGGTTCGCTTCGTCTACTTTCGTCTTTTCGTCTATCTTCGTCTGATGAGTTGGAAGCATCTCCAAAGGTAACGACTAACGTACCCGACTTCAATCACCACAAAGGCACAAAGAGACTAAGAACACCAAGCATTTCAAAGCTTTTTCTTTTCTTCGTGCCTTTGTGGCTTCGTGTCTTCGTGGTTTCTAGCCGGGCTACCTTAGTAGTAACCTCCAAAGTTTATTTCAAATTCATATCATCACCTACTTAACCTGGCGGCGCACAGAGCTCCGCCGGGGTTAGATGAGCTTTTCGCGAGCTTTGGCGCTGAGATAATCCATGCTCCAGACGATGAGCACAATGGCCCAGACTGCGGTGCCTGCTTTATCGTACTGGTTCAGGCCTACCCACAACCGGAATTGTTGTCCGATGCCGCCACCACCGACAAAGCCGATGACGGTGGACATGCGAATGTTGATATCCCACTGGTAGAGGATGAAGGCCAGGAAGGGAGGAATTAGTTGCGGTACGATGGCGTAGATGAGGGTCTGGAATTTGTTGGCTCCGGTGGCCAGGATGGATTCTACCGGGCCTTCGTCGATTTGTTCGATGGTTTCGGCGAAGAGTTTGCCCAGGTTGGGAATGTTGTTGAGGATGAGGGCCATAACGCCCGCGAAGGGCCCGGCTCCTACCCATGCGGCCATAATCAGTACCAAAATCATCGGTTCGATGGAACGGGTGAGATTAAAGCCCATTTTGAAAAGATTGTAGATGACGCGCCCGAAGTTTGTTTCGCCCATGATGTTGCGGGCGGCAAAGAAGCTGAGGGGGATGGCGATGAGGGAACTGAATGTGGTGGCCAGCAGCGCCATGAGTAGCGTAATCATGGCCAGATTGGCCACATGTTTGACTGTTTGGCTCAGGTGCTTGCGCCCCACAACTGTTGTCCAGGTGATGCTGACTGCGCCAGGCTCAACCGCGCTGCCAGCATCTTCTGGGGCCAGCAGGGGGCTGATGCGCGTTTTGAGATGCACTTGGCCCGCAGCATCGGTATCGCAGCAATTGGATTTGACGCGCAGATAAGCGCCGTCGGGTAACTCCCAGCGGATGGAGACATGTGTGTTGGGGGGCAAATCGTAACCATCGATGTTCAGTGGGTCGCCCACATGGCCGCAGGGGGGCGACAGCAGAACGCGCGGGCCAGAATCGGGTGGGGTTGGCGCGGATGCAGCATCGCAAGTAAGGGGCAATGTTTGTCGCACCACATGTTCCTCGGTGGGTTCATCGAAAAGATCGGGCACAGCAAAGGATTTCATTAGCTTCATGCCGGAAGGCAGCCCGGTGGCCAGATGGGTAAAGTTGACTTCGGCAATCTGCCATGACCACGAGAAGAGGAAGATGAAAATGGCCAGGCCTGCTATCCATTTGCCCCAGCGTTTGAGCGGGCCGATGTCGGCGCGGGTAGGGTTGCCTTCCAAAATGCGTTTGCGCAACATGCTGGATGCGTAATCCAGCGTTGTTACGACCAGCATGATGGCCAGAATGGCGGTGGCCATGGCCGAGAATTGGTTCAGGCGAATCCACTGGATGACCAAAAAGCCCAAACCTGCATCGCTGATAAGTCCGATAACGGTGGACATTCGCACATTGATATCCCAGCGATACAGGGTGAACGAGGCGAAAGTGGGCAAAATTTGAGGAATAACCGCGTAGATGATGACTTGGATTTCGTTGGCACCACTGGCCCGCAGTGCCTCGATGGGGCCGGGGTCGATGCTTTCGATCGCTTCGGAATATAATTTTCCCAGTGCGGCGATGGTGTGAATCATGAGGGCCAACATGCCGCCAAAGGGGCCCAGACCTACCCACACGGCAAAGATGATTGCCCACATCAAGGTTTCGATGGAGCGTACGATATTCAGCGTGGTGCGCACCACATAATAAATGCCCCGTGTAATTGGATTGTGGAACATCAGGTTGCGCGCAGCCAAAAAGCTGAAAGGCAGCGCAAAAAGCATACCCAGCAGTGTGGCCAGCAGCGCCAAAGCGATGGTTTCGCCGATTTTTTCCCACACCAGGTTCAGCGTGTGCGTAGGCTGAAGGCTGCCATAGGGTTTGTGTTGTTCTGCTCGAATTTGATGTGTTTGCGTTTTGCCCGGGGCTGGTTGTTCCGAAACGGGCACGGCCAGGGGAACCGTTAGCGCAATATCGAAATTTCCTTGTGCATCGGTAACAAAAGTGGCGGCCTTGCCATCGACGATAACCCGCTGCGCATCGCCAATAGGATTCATCCACCACAATTCACCTTCAAAATTGGGGAAGAAGCCCTCGCCATGTAGTGTAAAAGGTTCGCCGACATTGCCGCAATCGCGATTCAGGGTCAGATGAGGTGATTCTGTGGGACGCCATTCCGGCTCGGGCAACGGGTCGATGCAGGGAACCAGGATGGGCGCTGTGCCAATTTTATCTTCGGTGGGATGCTCCAGCAGCTCGGGACGGAACAGCGCCCGCACATAGGGCGCCATCGAATCCCAGCCGGTGACCATGCGCTGCGGCTGAATTTCGGTGGAGACAAAGGCCAGACCGTAGATGACGATGGCTCCCAGCAGTGCAGGTACCGAAAATTTTGGGCGTCGGCCTTTGGATGTCTGATAAGCATCCCAACTATTCCAGGCCCAAATACCCAGTACCGGAGCAAATAAAACACCTGTGCCCTGCCACAAAATTAGCAGTGTCAGCAAGATGATGAGGCTCAGGATTCCCAGGCCGCGGGCATAAAGCCCTGAGCGTATCTGGCCTGCGCCAGGCAAAACCGCTGAAAGCAATGCTGCGGTCAACGAGCCTTTGTTCTCGGCAGGCTGCGAGGGTTCAGGATTGTTTGGCTGGTGCATGGCAATCTCCTGCTATCAAAGTTTTTCGCCCGTGACAGTGACGATTTCTGCTTCCTCGCCATAGACCTCTTTGAATTTTTCGGGCGTCAGTTCCGAGGGCAAGCCATCGAAAACCAGTTCGCCATCCTTTAAGCCTATGACCCGCGTTGCGTAGCGATGCACCAAATCAAGAAAATGCAGACTGCAAATAACCGTAATGCCATCCTCCTGATTCAACGTTTCCAGATACCGCAAAATCGAATGCGCCAGTACCGGATCCAAACTGGCCACAGGCTCATCGGCCAACATCAGCTTAGGTTCCTGCATCAGTGCCCGGGCAATGGCCACCCGCTGCTGCTGTCCTCCCGAAAGCTGATCGGCCCGATTATTGGCTTTTTCGGCAATGCCAACGCGCGCCAGCGCAGCTCGGGCCCGCTCATAATCATCTTGCGGAAAAATATGCAGCAAGCTCCACACCGGATGTGCGTAACCCAACCGGCCCGATAAAACATTGGTCATTACCGTGCTGCGTTTGACCAAATTAAATTGCTGAAAAATCATCCCGATTTGACGCCTGATGCGACGCAGCTCCTTCCCTTTGGCTGCGGTCACATCTTTATCCTCCCAAATAACCTTGCCCTCGGTGGGGTCGATCAAACGATTCACACAGCGTAGCAAGGTCGATTTTCCTGAACCGGACAATCCGATGACTGCCAGGAATTCCCCTTCATTTACCTCAAAACTAACATCTTTGAGCGCGACAGTTCCATCGGGAAAAACTTTTGTGAGATGTTCGACACGTAACAAGGCCTCACCTCCAACGTTGATTCTTGGTAACGACTAACGTACCTGACTTCAATCACCACAAGGGCACAAAGACACTAAGAACACCAAGCATTTCAAAACTTTTTCTTTCTTTGTGCCTTTGTGGCTTCGTGTCTTAGTGGTTTCTAGCCGGGCTACCTTAGTCGTAACGATTTTTGACAAAAATCGCCCGCTCAAACACATGATTGGGTACTGAGCGGGCGATGATGATTGGCGTGGACTTTTCGTTTACGGGCTTATTTGGCCAGCTCTTCGATGTTGATGCCCGCCTTACTCAGGTCAGCGCGAAAAGCATCGTAGAAACTATCGTCAGTAGTTTCGAGTCCTTCGATGGAATAAAGCTCGTTCAAGGCCTTTTTGCCCTCTTCCGAACCAGCAATTTCCAGTAGAGCCTTTACAATCTTTTCACGTTGCTCTTTGGGGAAATTCTTGGCAAATGAAACATTGTCGTTGGGAATATCAGACGTTGTGGCCAGGGCGACAACTTTCTCTTTCACGTCGGCAATATCCTTTTCTACTGAGCTGCGGGCATCCACATAAACAGCGCCGGCATCACAATCGCCATTGTAAACCTGCGTTACAACGTTGTTGTGTGAGCCAGCCTCGATAGTTTTGGCAAAATCTTTATCCGGGTCAATGCCATTGGCCTTGAGCATGATGCGGGGAATGATATAACCGGAGGTGGAATTCGGATCCACCCAGCACATCACTTTACCTTTCAGGTCATCCAGGGTCTTGATGCCGCTATCGGCCCGAACGATGATTTGGCCTTTGTAAGAGGTGTGGCCGTAGCGTACCGTTACCAAACCGGCATCGACACCATATTTTTCATTGGCCAGCACATAATTAAAGGTATTCAGCCATCCGATGTGCGCTTTTTCGGCGCCCATTGCTTCACGTACCGCAGCAAAATCGGTGCCAACATTGGAAGAAATCACCAAGCCAGTTTTATCCTGGATCATCTGCGCCAGTTGATCACCACTGGCGATGATTTCCTGGGTGTCGCCCGAAGGTACAAACGACATGACAATGGGATTCTTCTCCGTGCCCAACTTGGCTGTTCCGCCACAACCGGCCAGAACCAGTGCCAAAACAGCAACGAGAATGAACAAAACCATCCAATGCTTCTTCATGGTAAAAACTCCTTCAGAAAGGTAGACAACAGAACGATTGTCGGGGGGAAAGGTTTTACGAACGTAACGGTACAGGTTTCTGCCGCTAAGTCGCCAAAAAAAGACAGGCACAACATCTTGGTGCTCTTAGTGGCTTTTTTTGGATGAACGTGAACAGTTACTTTCGGGATTGGAGATTTACAGCAGTAGCGTAAAAAGAATGTAGGAAAGCTAACGCTTCTATCATACAACGAAATGACAACTTTGTGAAATGTTGCGGAAGATAAGATGTGAGACAGTGTGCGGGCCCGCGGGCAACCCGCCGAGTCACAGACTCGCCTGGACACGTTTTTTCGATGGGTTTCATGTCTTGGTGCCTTGGTGCCCTTGGTGGTGAATTCCGGATGGCACTGATCCGTCACATTTCAACTTTCATAGCAGCACTTACTTAAGGCGCAAAAAAAGCAGTTGAACAAACGATAAAAACATGTTATACTAAACACAAGGAGTTAGTGCAACGATGCTTGACCGACGACGATTTTTGGAACAGAGCACACGAA
>CAZMDD010000026.1:0-28123 GCA_964565065.1 uncultured Caldilineales bacterium
TTTTCCATGACTTGTCGGGCAAATTGCGTTGCGCCCACGCCAAGTCCCACCACAATCCAAAGCAGAGCTGTCATGTGAGGGTAGGTAAGATTGAACAGGTAATGATCCAACACGCCCGCTGCCAGCAGGCCCACCAACGCCCCCAAAATTCCCAGCATTAGCGCTTCCAGGCGTTGGTCTTGATGGGGGTGACGCAGGCCCGTGACCAGCATATTGGCGAACAAAAGCATGGTAAGCAAAAAGGCAGCCACACCTACCAGCCCCATCTCTTCGGCCATGAGCAGGTAAAGGGATGAAACGCCGATGTACAGATCGATTTCAGGTGTGCCCACAAAGCCTACGCCCAACATCGGATGCCGCCCGATGAGGGTGAGGGCATCCTTGTATTCACCCAACCGCATAAGCGTTGCCCGGTCTTGCAAGGTTACACCTTCGATAAAATGTTGGATGTAGGATTGAGCAAAGGGCAAAAAGAGAAAAAGGATGCCCAGCACCAGCGCACCCAGTGTGCCCCAAAGCAGCAGCTTGCGGTAGCGCATCAGGCCAATGGCTACCAACCCGATGACAAAACCCACCAGCGAGCCGCGCGAAATGGTCAAAAAGAGTGCGCTCACATCCAGCAGCACCACAGTGGCAAGCCATTTGCGGGGTAGCAGTGGCTTTTTGATGGCCAATTGCGGCAGGGTGATGACGCCGACCATGATGAGCAACCCGCCGAAAACGTTAGGATCGATGCTGGTTCCAATGGCCCGCATGACGCCGTTGGGGTCATCTTCGACGAATCGTAGGGCTCCCAGGCCCCCCGGATAGCCAAAACGAGCCAGCTTATCCAAAATCCACACGGTGGCTTCACGGGGAATGACATAGAAGAGGATGCCAAACAAGGCCGCGCCCGCGCCTCCCAGCATCACAGCCCGGGCCAGTAAAAAGAGCGATTCTTTATCGCGTGCCACGTTGATGACAACAAAAAAGAGGGCAATGCTGAGAATCATCTCCATGAACTGCCGCAGATTGTTGGAGGTGGGGCGGGCATATTGCAAGCCCAGGGCAAAGCTAAACGCGGCTAAAAACAAAAAGAGCATGACCAAGGTGCCCAAAGCAGAAAGCTCGAATTTAGTTTCCTGAGCCAGGGCATAGCGTAACGCCCACACGCCAAACGCGGCAAAAATCGCCAAATCCAAAAAACTGGGGGTAAAGACAATTTTAAAGGGCATGGTGGCAAAGGGCAGCAACGTGGCGATGAGAATGATGCCCACCAGGCCCCAAAGTGGACTGCGCAGCACAATCACGCCCGCTATGAGCACCATGGCCAGCCCCAGGGCGATGATTGGCCCGGCTACTCCCACCAACAGGCCCGCGACCAGGCCGCCAGCCAACAATAGCAGCAGGATAGCGGAACGCTGCTGCTGCGGGTCGGGTGAGATGAGTCGGGCGTGAAAACGCTGGCGTGCTGTTGAAAGATTCATGGTTGTGCGCGGGCCGGGGTCTGGCGAGTACGTCGTGTCTTGGTATTTTACGGGCTAAGGGTGATATTCGTCAATACCGCAGCATTGTCGATGATGCGGGCGGGGGGCCCGGTGATGGTGGGTCGATAAAAATCGTTCAGGCGATAGAGGCCAGCGCGTAGCTGATAGGTGCCGGGCGGTAGCGACTCTGGCAGTTGCAGCGGGTAAGTGTCGGCGAAGGTGTGACCCGGTTCCCACTGGCTGGTGGGCCACCAGTTGTCGCGAGGCGCTTTATCAAAGCCTGCAACTTGCTGCCCCGCTGCATCCACCAAATGCACAAAGACCTGAAAATCATCATTTATGGGTGCTGTGGCCTGCCAATAGAGACTAAGTGGCACCGTTTGACCGGGATGCCAGGCCTGTTGGGGCACATCGTAGCCCAGCAGGCGGGCAGTATGGCCAATTTCAAAGTGGGTGGGATGGGCGATGTCGGGCTGGGGCGGGGTTGCTGGGATGAGCCGAAACGCGCGCATGCCTGGTGGGGGCGTTTGGCCCGCTGGCAAGTGTGCTGGATAACGTTGGCCACTGGCAAAGTCGTATAGGCCTACATCCACCAGAATGCGGGTGGGGACGGGCGCATGGGCGGGTAGTTGCAGATGGTAGGAATCGACCAAGATTTGGCCGGGCTGCCAGTGGCTGGTGGGGGCCCGCCCCCAACCTGGTTCACTATCGATTTGGGCCAGGTTTTTGAATCCGGGCCCCAGAAGATGGATGTAGAGGCTGGCATCGTAGGGGATGGGTTGCAATGCCTGCCAGTAGAGTGTAATGTGGATGGTTTCGCCGGGGTGCAGAGTGGTGGGGTGGCTATCGACGCCCAGCAGTTGTATACGTTCATCAAAGGTGATGGGTGTGAGCTGGGCTGTTTTTGGTATGGCCGCAGGTGTGACGGTAGCAGGGGGCCGATAGGTGGCTGGGATGACGACCAGGAGGGCGTAAAGGGAGGTCACCAGCAAAAAGATGATGGGCGGAATCAGCCCACCCTGCCAGGTGGGCAGCCACTCGCGCCATCCCAGGAAGGCAATCACGGCCAGGCTGAGCAGGGCTGGGAAGAGCAGGCGCCCCTGGGTTCCGGGCGTGATGCTGGTCCAGCGCAGGAGCATGAGTAGCATGAGGAGTAGCCATAGGCCCAGGATGAGCAAAAAGGGCAGATTGCGATGATTTCGCCAATGGAATCGGCGTCGCCATAGCCCTTGCAGCAGGCCGATGGCACTAACGCCCCAGAAGAGTTCCCACAGTTGATAGAAGTGGTTGGGCAGGGGGATGTTGAACCAGCCGAAGAGGCCCAATAGGCTCACACGCAGGCCTTGGAATTCGGTGCGAGGGTGGATGGGGGTCTGGCGATGGCCGACTACGCCCACAAAGGCTTTTAGGGCGGTGGGGTCGCCGTAAAGCTGCCAGTTGCGCCAATACCAGGGGGCTGCGACGAGGCTGGCGCTGACCGCGATGAGGAGGAATGCGGGCCAGTGTGTTTTTAGGTCGCGTCGTTGCCAAAGGTGCACCAGGATGATGAGGGCGGTGATGAGCCACAAGGCCAGACCGCTGAGTTTGCTGAGCGCGGCTAATCCCAGGATGAGGCCCAGTGTCAGGGCCTGGCCGCGGCTGGGGGCCTGCTGCAAATCGGGCCCGAATGTGCGCAGCAGTAGCCACAAGCTGAGGGTGCTGAGGAAGATGATGAGGTTATCGTTGCTGACCGCAGCGGAGAGGAAGAGAAATTGCGGCAGGAAGGCTATCCAGGAGGTGATGGCCAGCGGCAGCCAGGAGGGTCTGGGCCAAAGGATGCTGAGTGTTTTCCAGGCAAAGAACAGGGTTCCTGCGCCTAGCAGCATGGAGAAGAATCGTAGCAGATGCACGGCCAGGGCCAGGCTGTGCCAGGGCCAGGCTTCGGCGGAGCTGTGCATGAATCGGTTTTTGTTGCCGGGCTGCATGGGCACGCCCACGTTGGCATGTGGGTTGGGCCGCAGTGGTGCGGCATCCAGGTTCAGGCGGGAGATGAGTGGGGCCCCGAGGATGTAGTAGAGGGGCGGTTGGCCCCCTTCTTGCCCCAGCAGCGCCAGCTCGCCAGTCATTGTTGCGGGCTCCAGTACAGGCAAGTTCCGATGTTCAGCCAGGTAGCGGGTCACATAAAAGTGGTTTTGCTCGTCGGGCGCTTCGAAGATGGGGGACGCGAGGCTAAAGCCTGTTGCCAGCAGCAGATAAAGCAGCAGGAGATGCCAAATGGTGGGAGCAAGTAAACGGCGAGACAAGAGGTGAATGGTAAGTAATGTTCAAGTAGGTGATGATAGGACTTTGCAATGAATCTTGGAGAGGATGACGACGACTCACGCGGTTTCGTAGGTGCGAAGGTGGGCCGCGGCAATGGCGTCCCAGCTAAATTTCCGGGCGAGTTGACGTGCGTTTTGGCCCAAAAGCTGACGCTGGTTTTCATCACTTAGCAGTTGGGCCACCGCATTGCTCTGGGCGCGCACATCATGCGCGGGCGCCAGCAGCACATTTTGACCATGCATTAACTCGGGATAAGGGACTTGCGGGGGTGTGGTGACAATGGGCATGCCGTGGGTGAGCGCGGCCATAAAGCTGCCGCGGCGATAGGATGCGCCATCCTGGTAGGGCAGCAGGCAGACATCGGCACAGTGGAAGGCCGCGGAGACTTGCGCATGGGGAATGTGGTCAGTCCAGTGGACGCGTTGGGCCAGGTGGGCTGTGTGGATGCGGGCTTCGACTTTTTGCAAGTAGGTGTCGTTGGTGGGGTCTGAGGCGCCCACGCGCCCGCCAATCATCAACAAATGCGCATCCTGACCCTGGTCAACCAGGTTTTTCAGCACATCCACCAGCATTTCGCCCCCTTTGCTGGCATTAAGAAAGCCAAAGTAGCAGATGACCGGGGCATTGGCGGGCAGGCCCCAGTGCGCACGCCATGTTTCTCGCTGGAAGTGGGGGGGCGTTGCGTCGGCAATGTTGCTGCCGATGGGGATTTCCTGGGTGTCGGGGCGAATGGCTTGCAGTTGGGCGGTATCTTCGGGGTTGGTGGTGATGGCGATATCGAGGCTGCGGGCCAGGGTGTGTGTGACCCAGTTGCGCAAGCCCAGCCAGTGGGCCTTGGGAAAGAGGTAGGGAGGCAGTAAGTCGTGAAAGGTGACTGCGGTCAGGGAGCGGGGATGCTGTGACCAGGGTCGCCATGCCCACAGGTTCAGGGCCGGGTGCATGGCGTAGGCTGCGGTTTGGTATTGAAAATGGATGACATCGGGCTGCCAGTGGGCCAAAAATGCGTCCAGTTCATCCCATAGATTCCAGCCCCAGCGGCTGATTTGGGGAAAGTGGCTGATGCCGGGGTCGCTGGGAGAAGGGGTGGCACGGGTGCTGGTGAGGATGCCGATTTCGTGATGGCGGCGGGCCAGGGCTCGGGCCAGTTCGCGGGTGTAGTCGGCCACACCTCCTTGCATGGGAGGGTATTCGCCGGTGATGAGGAGGATGCGCATGGGGTGAGGGGCGGAGATGGTGGGTTGTTAGATCGGTTATTGCCAGTGTAGGTGCAGGAGGGCAAAGGAGGCCTGAGGAAAGGTGAGGCCGTCGCCGATGACGATGGTGGCGGGCCAAAGATCGCTGCTGACGCTGGCTGCGGTGTCGGGTGCGGCTGCGGCGATGCTCACAAAGGCGTGGGCCCGGCGCAGGTTGCCGCGGATATCGGTGCTGACGCCCACGGTGCGCAGTGCGGCAATGGCATCATCACCCAGGTTCAGGGCCGCGGCGTCGCGCACGACTCCGGCGATGATGCTATCGGGTGGTTGTTGGGTGAGCCAGGTGGCCATGGCTGCGCTGGCCGCGGGTGTTTGTGCGGGGTCGTGCGTATCGAAGTTGGCAGTGGCAATGACTTGGCCGTTGGTCGAGTCGATGGCGGCCAGGTTGTAGCCGCGCTGGTTGGGGCTGATGTCGATGCCATCCACAAAGATGTGCCCGAAGTCGCCTACATCTTTGCCGGCGCTGCGGGCCACGATGTTTACCGGGCTGGTCTGACCGGTGCGCCCGATGCTGCGAGGTGCGATGCGCAATCCAGCGGCGGGAAAGCTGTTGCTGGCGAGGATGCGCAGATGCCGGGGGAAGGTGTTTGTTGCCGGGGGCAGTGTCAGGTTTATCTGATGAACGCCCGCTGTCAAGGGGTAATGGCCCAGGGTTTGTCCATCCAGCTCGAAATGCAGGGTTTGCTGGTCCGGGGTGTATAGGGTGAGGGTGACAGAAGTTGAACGGGTAACGCCTGGCAGTATGAGTTCGCTGGCTGGGCGGGCCCAGCGTGCGGTGCGGGTTTCGAATGTGCCGGGCATCCCCCAACCAAAGTTGAGGTGGCTGACCAGCGCAGGGTCGTTGGCCGCCAAATCCAGGGGATGCGCTGCGGGCCATGATGCTTCGTAGCGGGCGATATGCTGCCGGGTAGCTTGCCATTGCAGGGGCATGAGCTGGTTCAGGCGGGTCTCGAATGTGGGGGGGACGTGGTCTTGATGCACCAGGAGGGTGTGGATGTTGAGGAATCGTAGTAGGTCGGGAGCCAGTTGCCGGGCGCGCTCAAAATCTTCCTGGGGGATGGGACGGTCATCTTGCAAGGCGGCCAGCACGCCGATGACGGGGTTTTCGATGAAGTATTGGAATTTTTGTTGCGGGTTGCGGCTGGTGTTGCCCCCTAGCAGAGGTCTGCCATGCTGGGTCTGCCACCATTGTTCATACATGATGATGACATCGGATTTGCCGAAGACGTTGAAGCCGTTGCGCCAGCCTGCGGGTAAATCCAGCAGTGCGCCGGAACGGGAATCTGTGGCGATGGTGGTGTAGATGGCGGGTGGTCGAAAGTCGGAGAGGGGCAGGGGGATGCTGAGGTGTTCAAAGAGGATGAGTGCGGTGAGGGCCAGGGCCAGGATGGGGCGGTTGCGGGCCAGGATGCGCCACAGTCCCAGGGCGGCCAGCAGGCTCAATCCCAAAAAAATCATTACGCTGTAGCGGCTGGGGTAACGATTGGCTTGAAAGAAGGGGATTTTGGTGAGCAGGATGAAGAGGCCGGGGATGCCGGTGTTGTGTCCGTGGATGCGAATTTGCGGGCCCAATGCGGCCCAGGTGAAGAAGAGGGTGAGCAGGGCCACGCCACGTGCTGCCCACTGTTTACGAAAATGCCAAAATCCCAGGGCGGCCAGCAGCAGTACGGTGTATCCGGGGTAGATGTGCTGCCCTTTGTTGACCATGAAGTGATCGCCTGGCGAGGCGTTTTGGCTTAGTGTCTGCACCCATTTTCCCAGCCAGGGGTGCAGTTGCGTGGGTAGCAGGAATCCTAGCACGTCTGCGGAAAAGATGTCGGAGAAACCCCCTCCCTCTACCAAAAAATCGCCGTTGACCTGCATGTCGGGCAGCATGTTGGCCAGGTAGGGCAGCAGGGCGATGGTGAACATGGCTGCAGCCAGGGCGGCGTTGAGGATGGGGGAGCGGGTTCGTTGCCACCAGGTTCGCCATCCCTCCCAGTTTTTTAGCGCCAGCAGGGCTGCGGCTATTGTGACCAGAGCGATGAGCAGGACTGCGAAGGTGCCGTAGGTGAGTTCGGCCCAGGTTTGGAGGATGAGGAAGAGGCCCAGCATGAAGCCTTCGTGCGGGCGCATGATGCGCGGGCGCAGGCCTCGCAGCAGGTACAATGCCACGAAGGGCAGCCATTGCGAGGAGGCGATGTTGAATTGTCCCAATGCGGCATAAAAGAGTTTGGCTGAGGCAAAGGCGTAGATGATGCCGGCCAGCAGGGCGGCGTAGGTGCTGTTGGAGTCAGTTTTGCGCCCGAGTTGCCAGAAGAGTTCTCGGGCCAACAGGTAGGCGCCAAATCCTGAAAGGACAAAGCTGCTGAGCAAGAGCAGATTGTTGGTGAGGATGAGGTTGACTGCGCTTTGCAGGGGAATGCTGAGAAGCCCGTTGAGCAGTGTTAGGGTGTAAAAGGCCAGGTTGATGCCGATGGGATAAAATAGGCTGCTACCGGCAAAGGGGTTGTGCGCGGGCATGTCAATCAGGCTGGTTTTGACCCACCACAGGTTCCAGGCCAATGCGGGGTCGTCGATGCCATCGCCGGGCACGTGGCTGAGGATGTGGGGCAGCAGGGGCCATGTCAGTCCCAGAGCCAGCAGGGCAAATAGCATAAGAGCCAGAAGGTTTCGGCGCAGGGTGCTCATGTGGGAATCGTATCACATTTTGTTAAATTTTGCTGGATTTCAGCTTCTGTTGGGTGCAGGTTGGTCGCTTCCTAATTTCTTGGTTACGACTAAGGTAGCCCGGCTAGAAACCACTAAGACACGAAGCCACAAGGGCACAAAGAAAGAAAAGTTTTGAAATGCTTGGTGTTCTTAGTGTCTTTGTGTCTTTGTGGTGATTGAAGTCGGGTACGTTAGTCGTTACATTTCTTGAATATAAAAGCAAGCCCCGGGCCGGGGCTCGGGGCTTGCGGTGTTGCGTGATGATGCCGAAGCATCGGGGGGTGTGACCTTAGTCGCGTTCGGGCACGTAGGTGACCAGCAGTTTGGGTGCTAAGGATGGGTCGTGGTTGGCATTGGCTGCTTCCATGCTGCCGAAGCTGATATGGCCCAGAGGCCCGTCGGCGGCAACGGCCAATTGTGAGTTGTTGGAAGAACCGGCAGCATCCCAGGCTTTGACTTGCTCGGTGGCATCCAGGGTCAGCGGGCCCATGGCTACATCCAGGCCGGGGCCAGGATTGTAGTAGTTGAGGGCATCGGCAAAGGTGACAGTGGCCGCGTCGAAGGTGTCAACGTTCATCACCATCAATTGTTTGCCATCGGCCCCGGTCTGACTCAGGGCATTGAGCATGAGTTCAGCTTTGGTGATGTTGGCGCCAGCGGGCAGGGCGCTGCGGTCAAAGGCCAGCAGTGCGTTGTCCAGGCCGGTGGGGCGAACAGCCAGTTTGGTGTCCCACATGTAGTTGTTGCCAGTCAGGCCACCATTGACCCAGGTGTCAGCCACCAAGGGCAGCTCGACGGTGACAGGATCGGGGGCCACGGCGGTGACGACTACAGGAACTTCGACCAGGCCGTGAGCTAGTGACGGGCCCAGGAGGACGGTTCCGTTGAGAACGTCGCCCAGGTTCATGTCGTGGGTGATTTCCAGAACGATGGGAATCTTGTCACCAGCGGCGAACGGACCATCAGGAACCTTTTTGACGGTGACATCATGGCCCTGAACGGCGTTGATGGTCATGTCGAAGGTGCTATTGCCAGCGGGAACGCTCCAGCCATGAACGGCAATCGTCCACACACCATCTTTGGGGAACTTGATAGAGACATGTTCCTTGGCAGTGGAGGTTGTAGAGGCGGCGGCACGGCGACCGGAGGGATCGTAGACGAAGAGGTCGAGGTCGTCGCTGCTCTTTCCTTCGATATCAACTGTCAGGGCTGCACCATGAGCAATGGTCACTGTTTTGGTGTAGCTGGCGGTTGAGGGATCGTTGGGGTTGTCTTGTTTAACAGGTTGATCTTTGTAATCTTCGGGAAGCCCAAGACCAAAGCCTTCAGCCACGATGTCATCCAGATTCATGGAGGCGGAGACGGTGATGGTGGCTTCGACGGTGTCGGTGGGGGCGTTGACGTTGAGTTGATTAGGATCAACAGTCAGTGTGCCCATGCTGCCCTTAATGCTGACATCGGTGTTTTCGCCACTGGTGTAAACCTGGTGCAGGGCAACCAGATTCAGACCTGTGCGAGCAGGCACGGCCACGATTTCGCGCGGGCCACCGGTGTTGGTGTATTTGAGCCAGGTTCCTGAGCCGAGGTAGGTGTTGGTGCTGCTACCTGCCAGAGTTGCCAGTGTGTAAGGCCCGTAGATGTCAGGCTGGCCTTTCTTGGGATCGTTGCTGTATATGTCGGAGGTGGGGCCCATGACCAGGGTGTCGATGTCGGCGTTGGGGTTATCCCATTGGGTATCCACCAGCAGTTTGGTGTTAGCTGCAAATTCTTCTTTGATGTCGGTGAAGAAGAAGCGCCAGTCACCAGATTCTGCACGCCAGCCCCAGTCGTTGTAACCAAACATGTGCCCGTTATCGTACGGGGTGTTGGCACTGCGACCGCCGCCAAAGCTAAAGTTTGCGCCTGTGGCAGCAACATTGGCGACCACAGGAACCACAGCGCGGGTCGTGCCGTCATCGACCATGATGGCGCTGTTGAACATACCGTATTCAGCATTTTCGGGAATGCTCATGGTTGCCACGAAGGTAGCGGTTCCATCGGCGGGCACGGTGGTGGTTACCGGTTCAACAGAGACCCAATCGAATGTTTCGGCGTCGTAGAAGGTGATTTCGACTTTCAGGTGGGTAACAGGAACGGCATCGGTTTTGCTCTTATGGCGCAGGGTGACAAAAAGACCGTCGTGCATGCGCTCAAGGGGCATTTTCATGCGGACTTGCGAGGCCGGGCCAGTGTTGTAGCCGTAGGCCACACGAATGTGTTCCCCTTTGTCGATTTCGTCGGTGTTGACAACGCCATCGCCGTTGGTGTCTGTCCACAGTTTGCCATCGCCATCCAGGTCTTTCCAATCTTGAATATGAACGCGCCAGCGGTTATCGAAGCGATAGTCGCCGTTGGCATCGAATTCACTGGCCGGGAAGCTGATTTTGACTTCGACCATGTCGGTTCCGGCGGGAATCAGGTCAGTGATGGGGAAGATGTAGTCCGGCTTGGTAAAGGCACCATCTTCCAGCGACTGATCTTTGCTGGTGAAGGGGAAGCTGTATTGGCCGATTTTAACCAGGCGTTTGCTCTTGAGCTCCACGCTGATGGCATCGGTGGTGGGGTTGTGGATGGTGAAGGTCTTGGTGCTGACATCGCCGGGGTGCATGATGTTGGCGAAGGAGTGGTACTCGACGCCACGGTAGTCGCCGCCGGTCCAGTTATCGGGCATGACATAGTAGCCTTTTTTGCCGCCAGCAATGGCTGCCGAGAGACCGCCATTGACTGAGCCTGCGCCTTGCACGAAGGTGTCGTAGCGTTGGTTGTTGGCGCCAGACATGAGGATGGCTCGGGCAACGTCCCAAGTGGGCCATTCGCCATGAGCCTGTTTGTAGGCATCATAAACCAGTGCCATGTTACCTGAGGCAACCGGGGCGGAACGGCTGGTGCCACCCCACACTTGCCATGCTGTCCAGCCATCACCCCAAGCATTCAGGGGCACAGCGCCGGTGCCGAATGCGCCGTTAGCGGTTACGCTGACGCCGTTGCCACCGTTGGCCGCGGGCCCGCGGTTGGAGAAGGGGATGACATCGCCCCAGTTAATCTGGTCAACCTCCATGATGGTTTCAAAGGTGCTGTCGCTGCCAAATTCGGTGGAAGCGCCAACGCCAATGCTGGAAACCGGAGAGGGGCCAGTGATGGTTCCGTAGGCAGAAGCACCATTGCCGGTGGAGATGAGTACCGAGAGTGTCGGGTTGATGGTGCGAACAACCTTGTCGATGAGACGACTGTCATTGTCCCACACATCGTTATCAACCGCAGAGAATCCCCAACTGTTGTTGATGATCTGGATGTCGTCTGTGGTTCCAGGTTTGCCATCATACCCCAATGCCGCATAGTAGAAGCTGTCGTTCCAGAACGTGGCCGGATTGTTGTAGGTGTTGCCATTGACTGTTAGCTTGGCATCGCGGCCAGCGCCCTGAACCATGCCGGTAAAGGGGCTGCCATCGCCTGCAGGTTTGTAGGCAGGGGCATTGCCATTGATGACGCCCTGGCCCGCCACGTTGGAGGCACAGAGTTGACCGTGATCGCCCCCACCTTCGGTAAAGTCGTTGAACTCCCAAGCCAGCAAGCTGCCGTTATCGGGCGCAATGGCGTAGCGCCCCCACATCCAGTCTGCAGCCGGAAGAACATTTTTACCATCAGCGATGAAGTAAAGCAGGCCACCGGAGATGTCGGCGTAGCCATCATGGCCCGCAGCGCCCGCGGCAGAGTCCCAAACATCCAACGAAGCCAACGGATTGGCTTTATTGACAGGTTGATCATCGGTGAAGTCGAAGTTACCATTCATGTCAACATAAACGGTGTCGTAAACGTCAGCTTCATGCTCATCTACGACCAGCACCGAGACCATCTCTTCGCCCTCGTAGCGCCCGTTCCAATTGCCCATAACGGCATCGGCCAAGGTTTTGTCCGGGTGAAAACCGATGTGATACGTTCCGCTCACACTGGTGGTGGGGAGGGTGTAGGTGTGTGCGCCACTGGCTCGCAACGGCTGATAAACACAAGGTTCATCCTGTTTACAAGTGGCACTGGTGTCGGAGTAGTGTGCCAAGCCACTGGCAATGTAATGTCTTCCCAGTACGCTATCCAGCACATAAAGGTAGGTGGCGCGGCTATCGAACATCTCGGGCCAACCAAAGTAGGGTGACTCGGGGTCATCGACGACGGCCCAGGTTCCAACCAGGTCGGGATGTGCAAAGTCGATACCGGAGTCGTTGACCATGACTTTAACACCTTGGCCTGTGTAGCCCATATCCCAAGCTGCGCGGGAGTTGTGCCCGGCTCCTACGTCCCACCACCCCTGAATGCCAGAGGCATGGAGGGCATCCTGTTTGGCGGCATTGTTATTGGCCAGGATATCGGGATCGATGCTGATGGGGTCGGGAGGCCTGACGGTATTTTCCTGGTCCAAAATACGAGAGACTTCGGGCAGCGATGCAATCTTGATGATAGCGCTGGGGGTAGCTGCGCCAAGAACCAGTTGTTCGCCCATAACATCGATAAAGGGCCTGGTGATGGACCATGTCATGTAGTCGCTGATGTCTGTGCCTGCTTTGACAAAGACGCCAATTTCAATATCGGCATTGGCGGCCATGCCAGAGAGTGTTCCGCTCTCAACACCCATCTTGCCAAGCAGATGAGCGTCGATTTTGGCGAGTGCGGCATCGTTGCTGGTAGTAACTGAGGGGCCAGTGACACCAGGTTGCGCAGCCACATTGCCCAGTGGCATGATAGCCAAAACCAGAGCAATTGCCAGAACAGGAACAAGCCACTTAATAAGTCGTTTGTTTTGCATTTTTACACCGTTCCTGGGGGAGAAGTGAGTTGGGGAGGTTGAAAGATAACGCAAGCAATGAACTAATGACGTGTTGATGAATCGCTGAACGACCCGTTTGTGCGATAGGCAGCTCCTTTTGCTGTTGTATGTGAATTTGGGGGACTGAAAGCAAGTTTTTGGGTTACTACTAAGGTAGCCCGGCTAGAAACCACTAAGACACGAAGCCACAAAGGCACGAAGAAAAGAAAAAGCTTTGAAATGCTTGGTGTTCTTAGTGTCTTTGCGTCTTAGTGGTGATTGAAGTCGGGTACGTTAGTCGTTACGTTTTTGGTTTAAAGAAAAAAGGCATGTGCAATTGCTTCATGCCTTTAGAAAACTGGAAAAAATTTATGTTGGACGCGCACACAATAGCGATGCCAGGATGCTGACTCGCTGTGGGTGGTGGCTGGGTGCAGACGGTGTACGCTATTTGCCAGATGACAAATCATGTCTCTGTGGGCTGTTGTGAGATTTCTGTGGTGTTATGGCGCAAAAGTCCTGAAACCGAAGAATGAAGAATGCTTCTCTGCATTCTAATGATGATTATCTTGAAAAACCGGGGGAATAACGTTTGAATCCCTAAAAATGCAACAAGTGCGCTGAACAAGAGTGAATGAATGGTCAGCGTACCCAAAGGATAAAAACATTTTTCGCTCTTGTCAAGTTCATTGCAGTCCCTAAGAGGGTTTCTGGGGTTGAAGGGGTAAATAACGTCCGAAAGGGCTATCTTTGTTCGTCCGTCCGCGCATCATGCGCCCGCGGGGCCTTGGTTTTTGGCAAAGAGCTGCCCGATGGCATTTGATGGTATAATGAGACATGAGTCTTTTGCAAGGCGCAGTTGAGCGCATTACCTTTCATAACACAGAAAATGGCTACACCGTGGCCCGGGTTGCTACGAACCGCGGCCTGGTTACGGTGGTAGGAACGATGGCCGGGCTGCATGTGGGGGCTTCGGTGGAGATGCAGGGGGATTGGGGGCTGCATCCCAAGTTTGGGCAGCAGTTCAAGGTAACGTCGTATCGGATGGTGCTGCCAGCCACCATCAAAGGCATTGAACGCTATTTGGGGTCGGGGCTCATCAAGGGTATTGGCCCGGTGACTGCCCGGCGCATTGTTCAGCATTTTGGCAATCAAGCGCTGGATATCATCGACCGGGAGCCGCACAGGCTGGCCGATGTGCCCGGTGTAGGTAAAAAGCGGGTGAAGATGATTCAGGAGGCGTGGGTGGAGCAGCGTCAAATCAAGGAGGTGATGGTTTTCTTGCAGGGGCACGGTGTCAGCACGGGACTGGCTGTCAAGATTTACAAGCATTATGGCGATTCAGCCTTGAGTGTGCTGCAAAAGGATCCCTATCTGTTGCAGCAGGATATTCATGGCATCGGTTTTTTGACGGCAGATAAAATTGCGCGTGCTTTAGGTCTGCCGCACGACAGTCCAGAGCGAGTAGCCGCGGGGGTGGCCTATATTTTGGAGCAGGATACTTATGATGGGCATGTGTTTACACCGTTGGAGTCGCTGATTGACCGCGCAGCCCAGCTTCTGGCAGTTGCTACCGATTTGGTGGCGGAAATTATTGTGCAAATGCAGGCCCGAAAGCATGTGCAAGTGGACGCGGTGGCGGGGCTGGCCGCGGTTTATCTTGCACCGATGTATTATGCCGAGGTGGGCATTGCTAATCGCTTGCAACAATTGCTGCAGGCGCCAAGTGCGTTGCAACCTCTGTTCGGGCGCTTCGATTGGATACAGGCATTCAGACATTTGCGGCAGCAATTGGGGGTTACCCTGGCCGATGCGCAGATGCGCGGGCTGAAGGAGGCGCTGACGCAGAAGGTGACGGTGTTGACAGGGGGCCCGGGCACAGGCAAAACTACCACGTTACGAGCGATTATTCAGCTATTGCGCGCTGCAAAGGTGCCCTTTGTGTTGGCTGCACCCACCGGGCGGGCAGCCAAGCGGATGAGCGAAGTGACAGGTGTGGAAGCTAAAACGATTCATCGTCTGCTTGAGGTTTCGCCAGACCAGGGGTTTCGTTTTCAGCGCAATGCCGAAAATCCCTTGGCCGCGCACATGGTCATTGTGGATGAAGCCTCGATGCTGGATGTGCTGTTGACCAATCATCTGCTCAAAGCTATCGCACCCGAGGCTCATTTGTTGCTGGTGGGTGATGTCGATCAGTTGCCATCGGTGGGCGCGGGCAATGTACTGCGCGATATCATTGCTTCGGGCGCAGCTGCAGTTGTGCCGTTGCAGGTCATCTTTCGGCAGGCCGCACACAGCAACATCATCACCAATGCACATCGCATCAATCAAGGTAAGATGCCGGTTTTTCCCAAAGATGCGCAAGATTTCTTTCTTTTCCCGCGGGAGGATAAGGAGGCCGCCGCGGATATGGTGGTAGATTTGGTGGCCCGCCGCATCCCCGCTCGTTTCACCATCCCCAGCGCCGAGATTCAGGTGCTGACACCAATGCACCGGGGCCCGCTGGGGGTTGCTGCGCTCAATCAGCGT
Organism: uncultured Caldilineales bacterium; assembly: GCA_964565065.1. Lineage (GTDB taxonomy): Bacteria > Chloroflexota > Anaerolineae > J102 > J102 > M2005. The sequence goes on from CAZMDD010000026.1 coordinate 15,078, forward strand.
TTGCAGGCACTACTCAATCCACCCGCCGCACAAAAGCCAGAGCGGACGCAAGGAGGACGCGTCTTTCGCCCGGGAGATCGCGTCATGCAAACGCGCAACAATTACACGTTGGCTGTTTTCAACGGTGATATGGGTATCATCACCGCCATCGACTTGGTCATGCAATCCCTTACCGTTGTTTTCGATGGCCGTGCGGTGCGTTATGATTGGGCCTCGCTGGATGAGTTGACGCATGCCTGGGCAATTTCAGTCCACAAAAGCCAGGGGTCGGAGTTTCGGGCGGTGGTGATGCCGGTACACACCACGCATTACATCATGTTGCAGCGCAATCTGATTTACACGGGAGTGACTCGGGCCCGACAGATGGTGGTGCTGGTGGGGACTCGAAAGGCAATTGCCATTGCTGTGCGTAACAACAAGGTCTCGGAGCGCCATACCGGATTAGCGCAGCGCCTGGTTCAGCCGCAAATGGCGATTGAAGCAGCAGACTGATGGCCCGGTACCTGTCAATCCAGCAGGGGCTGTTCTCCTAAAATATCGAAGCTGGCGATATGGGAAAATGGCCCCGGCAAAGTGATTTTGACATCTACTTCGTTGCCGCCCGGTGTGGCGTAGCGCAGCCGTTGGCGCTCACTTTTGGCAAAGAGGATGTTGCCTTGATCATCGTAGAGCAGGGCTGTAACAAAGATATATTTTTGCACCTTCTTGCCGCCATTGCTCAGGGTGGCACGAATGATGACATCGCCATCGCTGTTGCGTTGGGCTTCGCCCGTTTGATAGACCCAGGCAGGATAGGGCATTTTTTTGGCATCGCGGGCGTCGATGAGCTGTATTTTGACTGTTGCCACCTGTTTCAAATCGGTGGTGGTGGCAGGTAGGGCCAGATAAAGCCAGGTGGTGTTGCCGGGCCCGAGACGTTGTTGCAACATACGCCACGACTCAGCCGCCAAAAAAACACCTTCCTTGTCATAAAGCTTGATAGAGGCGCTAAGGCGGGTGACAGGGCGGGTGCGAAAGTTGCGAATGGGCGCGGCCACCTGCATACGTCCCTGGCGATCAAGATAAAATTGCGGCACGCCCACCTCGATGCCCGCCAAAGGGTCGGCATCCTGGATAGCTTCATCGGGCGAGGCATCGCCGCGGGTTTGGATAGATTCCAGCAGCAACTTGTAATCGGGCGCAAAGAAATCCCAATCGTGGGGCGGCACGCTAAAACTGGTCGTGACCAGCAGATTCCTATCCCCAAAAACCTGCAATTCGGTGCGATAGATGCCTTCATCGCCCGAGGGCAGTTCAAATTGCAGGCTGCGCCGATTGGATTGCGTATTGTTGGCACTCAGTTCCAGGTAGCCATCAACCAGGGGAGCATCTCCCAGCAAATCTTTCAGCGCCTTGTCCAACTCGTCGGGCGTCGGGTAATGATCCAGCTCCTCGACACTGACGCCAAACTGGGCCAATCCCTGCATGTCGCCTAAAATAACGCCATCATAATCATCGGCATTGATGCCCCAGTAGATGGGCACGGTAACGGTAAAAAGCCCGCCCGGATGCACATAAGCCAGGCCGGTAATAGCCGCCGGGTCCGGTGTAGGTGCGTGGTAGCTTTGGCGCAGTTTGGGCCAGATGGGGCCAATCTCGGGCCATTTTTTCTGAGGAACCGATAAGCTCATGCCTAGCAGCACATTATTTTCGACCCAAGTCTCTACCTGGATGTGCTGAGGAGGCTGGTCTGCAAAAAATTTGCCAATGGCCTCGATGCGCAAATGTTCATCTGGATCGATGTCGTGCGTGATGATTTGCAGATTGTTCGGGTCATTAAGTTGGGCCCGAGCCAGCGCCCGCTCACCCTCTTCTCGTAAAAATGTCAAGGGATCGGTGGCGGGGGGCAGGGGGAAATAGAACGCGGTGAGGCTGGTGTAGGGATCTTCTTTATCCTGAAACCGCACGCCGCCACCATCATCAAAAGGCTGCCACGCTTCAGGAATCTCCAAGCTAAAACGATTATCCGCAGCCTGATAAGCCTGGAGCGGTGCGCTCAGAATGGCAGGCTCAGCGGTGGGCGCAGGCGTGCTGGTGGGAGGAATAGGCGTGGCCTGGGCGGGCGGTGGCGTGACTGTGGGCAAGGCGCTGCTGCACGCGCTCAACAGCAACAGAAAAAACAGTAAAATGGGGAAACGCTTTCGCATAAGAGACTCGATATTTGGGGGAAGGTTGAACCTGGAACTTCAAAACCAAATTATAGCCTGCCAGCGCAACATAGACAAACGAGACCAACGCAGCCGCGGCGATGGTTGACACCCACCTTTTCTTTGCACAACGGAACTTGACAAATTTCGTTTTCCTGCTATAATACATTCTTGCCGCTGCGGGGTGGAGCAGAGGTAGCTCGTCGGGCTCATAACCCGAAGGTCGCAGGTTCGAATCCTGTCCCCGCTATAAACATAAAGCCCCGGTTCACGCCGGGGCTTCGATATGGCGACGTAGCTCAGGAGGCAGAGCAAGCGGCTCATAATCGCTGTGTCGGTGGTTCAAGTCCACCCGTCGCCACCAAGAATGAACGCTCCCGAAACCATCGGGGGCGTTTTTTATTTTGGCAGTGATTATTTTTGGCTGATGCTAAGCAGATGCGCATTTGAAAATTGAGAAAAGCGCCTGCGTATCTCGACCAGCAGCGAAGATAGATTTGCCGCCATGGCAACCACAGATGGCACAGATGGCACAGATTTTTCTTGAGCGTTTTTTCCTTTTCTCTTGGTACGCTTGGTAGTGCGCTCTGCATAGCCAGGTAGTGTCCTTCAATCCGTTGCCACGAAGGCTCAAAGGTAACGAAGAGGGAAAGTTTTTTCTTTGCTATCCAGAAAGAACCACTCTGATTCGCAATCGGACAGGTTTTACAATGCCAGCCCAATCTCGAAACGCTCCGCCCCGCCCTTGCCTGTTTTGAATACAAACCCGCTTCTGTGCTAGAATACCAGTTGGCAGTTTGCTCCGCCACACTGCCGAACCCGATCATTTTGCCCAAAACCGGCCCAAACACCCGCGGCTGGTGACCCTCGGGCACAAACCCATCTGCCGCACAGACGGCCACTGATGGAAAATGCTCCCTTTCTATGAACTCATCTCTGCGCACAGCCGTCATTGTTCCCACTTATAATGAAGCTGAAAACATCCCATCACTTATCGAGCGAATCCTCGACCTCGAAGAGCGAGTCGATGTTATCATTGTTGACGATAATTCGCCCGATGGCACAGGCGAAATCGCCGATGCCCTCGCCCGTGAAAATTCCCAAGTGCAAGTCATCCATCGGCGAGCCAAGCTGGGCCTGGGCACAGCCTACACCGCGGGCTTCAAACGCGCACTCGAGCAAGGCTACCAGCGCATTATGACCATGGATGCCGACTTCTCGCACAATCCACGCTACATTCCCGCGTTGCTACGCCTGACCGAAACCAACGATTTAGCCATTGGCTCACGCTATGTGCCCGGTGGCGGTGTGCGCTTGTGGGGATGGCATCGGCGGCTGCTTAGTCGCGGCGCCAACCTGCTGGCTCGAACCGCTCTGGATTTGCACGCCCATGATTGCACCGCCGGATTTCGGTGCTATCGAGCCGCGGTGCTGCAAACCATTGACCCCGGCAGCATCAAGGCCGATGGCTACTCCTATCTGCTGGAAATGCTCTGGCGTGTGCAAAAAGCAAATTTCACGGTGGCTGAAACACCCATCGTTTTCACCGATCGTCGCCGTGGCGCTTCTAAAATTTCGCAAAAAGAAATTTTCAATGCCGCGGCCACAGTCTTCCGGTTGCTTTTCAAAAATCGCACCCCACAAAACTGATGGCTCACCCCAACTCCTGGAAAACCATGTCTCCACAATCTCATCACCCCTTCGATAGCGGTCAGGGCTTAATCGAACTTGCATTGATTTTGCTGCTGATTGCCATTGTGGTGCTGGCCATCCTGCTCATTTTGGGCGATGACCTGCGCACCTTTGTGTTTGACCTGCTCAACACCTGGTTCCCATAACAATAAGCAACACCCCTTTATGAACGACTGGCTCCGTCCGCTGCTGGATTTTATTTTTCCCCCCCGCTGTGTTCATTGCGGGCAGTTGGGAGCCTACTTGTGTGCCCGTTGCCGGGCCGAAGCGCCACGCATCGGGCCCGATATTTGCATCCGCTGCGGAAACCCACTCACCACCCGCGGTTTGTGTCAACGCTGCCAACATCATCCGCCGGAATCGCTGCAAGGCATTCGCGGCGTTTGTTTTTATAAAGGCCCCATTGCCAAAAGCCTGCGGGCGCTCAAATATCATGGTCAGCAAGCCCTGGCCCCCATTCTTGCCACCTACCTCATCGACTACATGCGGGCCCACCCTCACCACTTCGATGCTCTGGTGCCTGTCCCCTTACACCCCGAAAAACGAGCGGAACGAGGCTTCAACCAAAGTGAACTGCTGGCCGCCAGCGTGGCCCGGGCCCTGCAAATTCCACTGCAAACCCAGTGGCTGCAACGCATCCGCTACACCCGCCCGCAAGCAAAACTTAGCCGCAGCCAACGCCTGCAAAATGTCGTTGCCGCCTTTGCCCCTGCGCCGGGCCTGAAACTCAAAAACCAAAGCATTTTGATTATCGACGATGTCGCCACCACCGGCGCCACGCTGCAAGCCTGCGCCCAGGCCCTTGAACAGGCGGGAGCCACCGAAATTTGGGCACTGACCGTGGCGCGGGCGCACATAACAGCAACGCAGACAAGCCAAGACCCCGTCGATGCTTTTCTCATCGAAGAAACTCCCCAAGCTTAATCCGCACCCCCGATTATTTGACCGGACAGGCGATATTATGGTATGCTTGTCAATCGCAAATCCCTCTTTTTTGGTTTTTGCACAATGCATCAAACACAAGCGCAAAATCTTGCCAAATTGTGCTCGATGACCCTAAATGACCACCGCAAACGTAACAACAGGAGAAAGGCAACATAGCCAAGCGGAAAAGTAACCACCGAAGAAATGTGCGTCGTACACCTCGTACACGCATCAACGAACAGATCCGAGCGCCTCAAATTCGGGTAATCGATGACGCTGGCAAACAGCTCGGCGTCATGACACCAGCCGAGGCCATGCGTCTTGCGCGCGAGCGTGAGTTGGATCTGGTCGAAGTCGCAGCCACAGCCAAACCTCCAGTCTGCCGTCTAATCGACTACGGAAAATACCAGTACGAACAGACGAAGCGGGAGCGTCAGGCGCGGAAAGCACAAAAACAAATCGAAATCAAAGAAGTTCGGCTGCGCCCAAAAACCAGCGAGCACGACACCGAAGTGCGCGTCCGCCAGGCCAGAAAATTTCTGGAAAGCGGCGCGAAAGTCAAAGTTCGGCTACGCTTTCGTGGACGCGAAATCCAACATCCCCAGGTGGCCCTCAAAATCCTGCAAGACTTTGCCAACCGCCTGAAAGATGTTGGCGAAGTCGAAATTCGTCCCAACATGGAAGGCCGCAGCTTGCTAATGATTCTGGCCCCCATGAGCAAAGGAAAACCTGCCAAAAAAACAGCCAGCCCTCGCCCACCCAAACCAGCGGCCAAACCCAAACCCAGCAAACCTGCCCCTCCCCCCGCGGCTACCCAGCCAGAAGAGCAAAAACCTGGTTAACATCCCAGCACTTCCGTACACACTTACCTTATGAGAGGGTGCTGCTCTACGAGGAGCTCCCTTTTTACTTGTCAGGAGTTATCTATAATGCCCAAAATTAAAACCTACAAAGGCGCTGCCAAACGCTTCAAACTCTCAGCCAATGGCAAGCTAAAACGACACAAACAAGGCAAGGGACACCTCAAACGACGCAGTCCCAAACACAGCAAACGCCAGTTCGACAAACTGCTCACCGACGAAAACCTGAGCCACAAACGACGACTGCAAAAACTGGCCCCCTATCTCAAGTAATTATCTTCACCTGACTTATCATTCGAGGTTTCTATGACACGCGTAAAACGTGGCGTTACCGCCCGCGCCAGACATAAAAAAGTTCTCAAACTCACCAAAGGCCACTACGGAGCCCGGCATCTCCTCTTCAAAACAGCCAACGAATCCATGATTCATGCGCTGCTCTACGCCTACCGCGATCGCCGTCGTCGCAAACGTGACTTCCGTCGCCTGTGGATTACCCGCATCAACGCGGCCAGCCGCCAGAACGGCATGAGCTACAGCAAATTCATGTACGGGCTCAAACAAGCAGATGTGCAACTCGACCGCAAAATTCTGGCTGACCTGGCCATGAACGAACCCAAAGCCTTTGCCGCGGTGGCACAGGTTGCACAACAGGGCCTGAACTAACCCCCTTCTGGAAATGCACATCACCACCATTTCCAGTGCTGCCAACCCCCGCCTGAAGCTTGCAAAATCATTGCAAACCAAACGGGCCCGGCGTAAACAGCAGCAAATACTGCTCGAAGGCGAACGCCTGATAGCCGATAGCATGAGCGCCGGATTCGCACCGGCGCTCTTTTTCTTTACCCCCCAGGCAGAACAACGCCACCCTCTGCTATTGGCCCGGGCCGCCCAGAGCGGCGCCCAATTACTACGGGTTGAACCGGCACTTTTTGCCGGGATTAGCGACACGCGTAACCCGCAAGGCCTGCTGGCCATCTCGCCCATCCCGCAAATCCCAAGCAACGCATTCGGTATCACCCTGATACTGGATGGCGTGCGCGACCCGGGCAACCTGGGAACCCTGCTGCGCACCGCAGCCGCGGCCAACGTAGCCCAAATACTACTGCTGCCCGGTGTCACCGACCCCTGGGCCCCCAAAGTGCTGCGCTCAGGCATGGGCGCACATTTTCGCATCAGCCTGACACACATCCACGATGCCGCCGAGCTACGGGCCCGACTCCCCCGGCACCAGCTCTACTTTGCCGACGCTCGTGGCCCGCAGCACTACACCGACATCGACTGGACCCAACCCAGCGCCCTCATCCTGGGCGGCGAAACAGAACAAGCCCGTCTCATCAACCACTGCCCCAGCCTTCAACCCATCGCCATCCCCATGGCCCGCGGCGTCGAATCCCTCAACGTCGCAGTAGCGGGCAGCATCATCCTTTTCGAAGCGGCCCGCCAACAGACCAACAGGTAACATCCCATGAAATTCCATCAGCTTTACCAACAAGCCAGCCGCCCGGTACTCTCCATCGAACTTTTTCCGCCCAAAACCGCACAGGGTCGGGCACACCTTGATGCCGAACTCACACAATTGCTAAAAACCCCGGTGGGATTTCTCTCTGTCACCTATGGCGCCGGAGGCTCCACCCAAAACAACACCCTGGAACTGGTCAACACCATCCGCCAAACCTACAACGTGCCCACCGTGCCCCATTTCACCTGCGTAGGAGCCAGCCGCCAAAGTGTCAGAGACTATGTCGAACAAGCAATGGCCGCAGGAGCCCAAAATCTGGTAGCCCTGCGTGGCGATAAGCCCAAAGATGCCGCCAACTTCCAACCTGCGCCCGACGGCTTTCGTTACGCCTGGCAACTGGTAGCCTTTCTAAAAGAAACCTACGGCGATGCCCTCTCGCTGGGCGTGGCCGGTTATCCCGAAGGCCATGTCGAAACCCGTGACCTCAACCTGAGCATCCAGCATCTCAAACAAAAAGTCGATGCCGGCGCCGATGTCATCATCACCCAACTCTTCTACGACAACGCCGACTTCTTCCGTTTCAGAGAAATGGCCACCAAAGCAGGCATCACCGTGCCCATCATCCCCGGCATCATGCCCATCACCAAATACTCGCAAATCGATCGCATCACCCAGCTATGCGGCGCCAAAATCCCAGCAGACCTCACCAAAGTACTCACCGCCTTTCCCGATGCCTCGCCCGACCAGCAAATGGCGGGCATCGCAGCAGCCATCGACCAGGCCGGCGAACTGCTGGAAAACGATGTGCCGGGCATACATATCTTCACCCTCAACAACAGCTTCGCCACCCTGCACATGGTCGAAGCATTAGGACACCACTTCTGCGACTAAATCATCCTAAAAAAATCACCTGACATGCGTTCTTTCATCATAATCGAACGCAGCAATAGCCAGCGCCGCCGCCTCTTGATCCAAATCATCGCCGCGGATACTTATGTCGGCATAATGACGATACAACGCCTGCCGCTCCTCGAAAAGCTCCCGGAAGGTTTGATCCGCACGCTTGGCAATGCCCCGTGACTCAAAATTATGGATGCGGCGCTCCAACTCCTCGAAACTGACATCCAAAAACACAATATGCGAGATGCTTTGCAGATGCGCCATGGCCCGCGAACTGTAAACCACACTGCCCCCGGTAGCAATCACATGCCGGGCGATGTTGATTTTGAGAACCTCTTGCTCCTCGATGCGTCGTAGATTCAGATGATCGCTGGCGTCGATAATTTCTTGCAGCGTTTTCTGTTGATTAATCTGGATGAGTACATCGGTATCGATGAAGCCCAGGCCCATGACCTTGGCCAGGATAATGCCAATGGTGCTCTTGCCCGCGCCGGGCATGCCAATAAGGGTGATGTTGGTTTTCATGGTAACATTTCTGAGGGTGAAAATGTCGCTAGCTAATCGCCCGATTTTACAACGATTCCTCTCGCACCACAACACCCGGGGCCCGCTACATGGAATCGCTCACCTTCCCCCAAAAGAACCACCAAGGCCACTAAGGCTCAAAGATGCGAAGAAAAAAGGAAAGAAACGCTTTGCGCCTGTCCTTTTTGGGCGTTTTTGCGGTAAAAAGAGGATAGACCTGTACAGTCGTTTAAAACCGCAAACACAGGATTTTTGGGTGGGAGCGCAGGCGTGCCGGAGCAACATGGGCGCCTGCGCTCCCCAACTGATTACTGCTCCGCCCGTTCTTCCTGCAAAATCTCGAACAGGCGGTTGGGGCTGAGGGGGATTTCGGTAATCTCGATGTCGTAATCGGCCAGAGCATTTTCGATAGCCTGGGCAAAGAGCGGCCCGACGGGAATCGCGCCCGCCTCGCCCACGCCCTTCACGCCCAACTTGTTCAGGGGCGAGGGCGTCTCCTGGTGCCACAGCTCGATGTGCGGCACTTCCATGCTGGTGGGAATGAGATAATCTGCAAAGGACGCGGTGAGCAACTGGCCATTTTCATCATACACGATCTTCTCGTAGAACGCGTTGCCAATGCCCTGAGCCACGCCACCCCGCACCTGACCATCCACAATCAGCGGATTGATGACGGTGCCGCAGTCATGCGCGGCCACGTAGCGCAAAATTTTGATCATCATGGTCTCGGGATCTACTTCCAAAATCATGGCATGGACGCCGTTGGCCGTCGCGCCACGCTCAGGCCCGAAGTAGGCGGTGGCTTCCAGGCCCGGGTCTGCATCTGCCTTGACCGCACCACGCAGCGGATTGGCCAGGGCGGCCAGACTTTTCAGCGCCACCAACGATTCCGGATTGTTCTTATCCACAGCAAAACCATCTTTCAGCTCGAGATTTTCGGCTGGCACGCCCAGATAGTCGCTGGCCATGGCCAAAATCTTCTTGCGGAGCGCCTCGGCAGCGTTATTGATGGCATTACCGGCCACCACCATGCCGCGGCTGGCAAAAGTGCCTGTGCCCCAATGGAACTGATCCGTATCACCGGAAACCAGTCGAATCAGCGAAGGATCTACGCCCAAATGCTCGGCCACCACCTGCACAAAGGAGGTGAAATGGCCCTGGCCCTGGGTGCCCACGCCCGTGGCCACATTGATCTTGCCCGTGCTTTCCACCTGCACGCGGGCGCCCTCGTAAGGCCCGATGCCGGTGCCTTCCACGTATGCAACCACGCCGATGCCCACGTGCCGCCCTTGGGCCCGATACTTGGGCTGCTCCTCTTTGATGAATTTCTCATACTCGATGAGCTCCAGAGCTTTGTCCAGCACTGGCTCGTAGTTGCCGCTGTCATACACCAGGGGCGCAAAATCCTGATAGATGATCTCGTTGTTGTAGGGGAATTGATCGGGCTGGATGAAGTTGATGCGACGAATTTCAGGAATGCTGATATCCAGCGCTTGCGCGGCCAAATCCAGCAGGCGCTCCATCACAAAAACGCCATGCTGGCGCCCCGCACCCCGGTAGGGTGTCACGATCATCTTGTTGGTGAACACCACCTTCATATCGGAATAATAATTGGGGATGTGATAGCTGCCCAGCAGGGTACATTGGCTGTTGATAGGCACGGTCAGGCCATAAGGATCATAAGCGCCCGAATCGTGGATGAATTCATCTTTGACGCCCAGAATCTTGCCATCCTTGCTCAGCGCAATCTCGGCCCAGTGGATTTGATCCCGCTCGTGGGTGGTGGTCATAAAATTCTCGCGGCGATCTTCGATCCATTTGATGGGACGATTGAGCTTTTTCGCAGCCCAGGGCAGCAGCACCTCTTCCGGGTAAAACATCATGATTTTAGGCCCGAACGCGCCGCCGATGAAGGGCGCAATCACCCGTACCTGCGATTCAGAAAGGCCCAGCATGGCTGCGATGCCGTTGCGGATGACCACGGGCGCTTGCGTGGTGTCCCACATGGTCAGGCGCTGCATCTTGTCATCCCACCAGGCCACGATGCCGCGGTTTTCCATGGCCGCGGCAATGCCGTGATCGTAGTAGAATCGGCGGCGGATGACCTTGTCGGCCTGAGCTTTGGCTGCTTCGTAATCGCCCTTGGTCTGGACGATGTGCGCGGCCAGGTTGGAGTCCAGGTCTTCGTGGATGAGGGGGGCGTCGGGGCTCAGGGCCTCTTCCAGGCCCGTGACCGCGGGCAGTGGTTCGATGTCCACGAAAATCTGCTCCACCGCATCTTCGGCGATGTAGCGGCTCTCAGCGATGACCAGGGCAATGGGTTCACCCACGTGGCGCACCTTGTCCTTGGCCAGGGGCACCTGGGTGCGGGCGTGAAATTCCTTGCCTTCCACCGGGGGCGGGGGCACCAGCAGCGGGCCCGGTTGCCAGTAATCGCCCAAATCCTCGGCGGTAATGATGGCTACCACGCCAGGAATTTCACGGGCGAATTCAGTATCGATATCCAAAATGCGACCATGCGCGTAATCGCTGCGCACGAATGCGGCGTGCAACATATCGGGCAGATGCACGTCATCGGTAAAGAGGGCGCGGCCGGTGAGCAGCAGCGCGTCCTCGTTGCGTTTCATGGGTTTGCCGATGAATCGTTTGCTCATGATGACGCCTCCTTCATCTTGTCGGCCGCGATGTGCACCGCGTCCACGATGTGGTCGTAGCCGGTGCAGCGGCACAGATTGCCCGAAATTGCTTCGCGGATTTCCTCATCCGAGGGATTGCTATTTTCTTCCAAGAAGGGCTTAAGGGTCATCACGAAGCCAGGGGTGCAGAAGCCGCATTGCAGGGCGTGGGCCTCGTGGAAGGCTTCCTGGATGGGATGCAGATGCTCGGGGTCGGGGGCCAGGCCCTCGACGGTGAGGATGTTGTGGCCGTCGGCCTGCACCGCAAAGAGCAGGCAGGAGCGCATGGGCTGGCCATCGAAAAGGATGGTGCAGGAGCCGCAGACGCCATGCTCGCAGCCCACGTGGGTGCCGGTCAGGTTCAGGTCGTGGCGGATGAAGTCGCTGAGCAGTAAGCGTGGCTCGACTTCTCGTTGGTAGTCCTGGCCATTGACTCGTACGGTGATGGTGATTTTGTCGCTCATGCGGACACCTCCTGGCCCGTGGCCCGGGCAAATGCCTGGGCGAGGGTGCGTTGTGCCAATACCTTGACCAAATGGCGGCGGTAAGCTGTGGTGGCGTGAACATCGGTGGGCGGGTCCACATCCTTCTCGGCGGCGGCTTCAGCCGCGGCCAGGATGGCTTCGGCAGTGGGTTTTTCACCTTGCAGCACGCCCGCAGCGGTCTCGGCCAGCATCGGGCCATCGCCGACGCCGAAGAAGACCATGCGGGCCTCGTCGCAAGCGCCGCTGGCATCTACCTGCACCACAGTGGTGACCCCCACCAGGGCAAAATCGCCGTGACGGCGGGAGATTTCATCCACAGCCCAGCCGCTGTTCGGGCCCAGGCCCGGCAGGCGTACCTCGGTGAGGATTTCGTCCGGTTGCAGGGCGGTAGTGAAGAAATCGACGAAGAAATCATCGGCGTCGATCCAGCGTTCGCCCCGGGCGCTCTGGGCCTTGATCTGGCCACGCATGGCCCGCAACAGCGCGGGCAGCTCCGCGGCCGGGTCTGCGTGGGCCAGGCTACCGCCAAAGGTGCCGCGGTTGCGGATCTGGGGATGCGCAATCTTGGGCATGGTGGCGTAGAGCAAGGGGAGCTTGTCCAGCACTTTGGGGCTCTTCTCCACCTGCACGTGCCGGGTCATGGCCCCGATGCTGAGCCCGCCATCCCACGGGCGGATGTAGCCCAGATCGGGGATGCGGTTGAGATCGATGAGCACGCTGGGGTTGGCCAGCCTGAAATTCATGGTGGGAACCAGGCTCTGCCCCCCAGCCAGCACCTTGGCGTCGTAGCCATATTGGCCCATCAGTTCCAGGGCCTCGGGCAACGACGCGGGTGCATGGTATTTGAAGGGAGGTGGTTTCATAGATTACCTCTCTGAGAGTGTTGGGTTTGGTCAAAGTGATTGTTCAGAGGGTACGCTTTGTCAATCTACTGGACGAAGATGGACGATAGGACGAAAATAGACGAAAGAGCAATCGTCAATCAAAGGGGGTTTGTTCATCGGACGATACTTCGTACTGTGGAGTACTTTCACGCAGCCAGGTCTGATTGGGAGCGATAGCATTTCGCATGTTGTGCAGCTTAATGGAGAGTTTTTCCGCCATGCGATAGGCATCTCGTAAGTCGGTTCTGTCCGATAAATAGTCCATCTGATGAATAATATGGAGGCAGGAAACTGTTTCGTAAAGCGACCGAATGGCCATGCCCAGAAACCTGGACTGCTCGGCATCGGTCTGGCCTGTCGAACCTTCTGCGATGTTCAGGTTAATGGATGTTCCGGCTCGTTGAAGTTGCGATTTGAGGTTGTAGTTTTCATTAGCGGGCAGCTTGGCGCTAATTT
>CAZMDD010000027.1:0-49844 GCA_964565065.1 uncultured Caldilineales bacterium
GAGAAGCTAATGGTCTCTGACCGCACTCAGGCCGCCATTTGGGCGGTGCGCAACGGCCTGGTGGAGTAGTGGTAGTGAAACAGTAGGTCAGAGGTCAGTAGGCCAGAGGTCAGTGGTAAACCGCCAGCCCACCCATCTAAAAACGCGTCCAGGCGAGTCTGCGACTCGGCGGGTTGACCGCGGGTCTAGGATTTCAGGTTCAAGGTTTGCTGGTTGAAGATTGCGATCGCCCGCGCCTCACGTGTCCGCCTACGCCCGCGGCTGAAGCCACGGGCTACCGTTGCAAAGCCCCGCTGGGGCTGCCCCCTCAGGTGGCTGCTGCGCAGCCGGTCAGCGGGTCAGTGGTCAGCGAGTCAGAGGTCAGTAGGACAGAGGTCAGCGGGTCAGTGAGCAGTGGTAAACCGCCAGCCCCTCCGTCAAAAGAAAACGCGTCCCGGCGAGTCTGCGACTCGGCGGGTTGACCGCGGGTCTAGGATTTCAGGTTCAAGGTTTGCTGGTTGAAGATTGTGCCAGCTTGCGCGCACATCATGCGCCCGTGTGCGCGCCTCACGTGTCCGCCTACGCCCGCGGCTGAAGCCACGGGCTACCGCTGCGAAGCCCCGCTGGGGCTGCCCCCTCAGGCGGCTGCTGCGCAGCCAGTCAGAGGTCAGAGGCCAGAGGGCCAGAGGTCAGCGGGCCAGAGGTCAGTGGTCAGTGGGCCAGAGGTCAGCGGGCCAGAGGTCAGTGGGCCAGTGAGCAGTGTTAAACCGCCAGCTCCTCCCACCGTGAGGCCCAGCCGAAACGGGGGGAGGCCGGGAGGGGGGCAAAGGCGCCCGCTCGACCGTCATAAACCGCCATCAATCTCCAAATCCCACACAAAAGCCCCGCCTTTCCGCGGCCCGCGCCGGGCGCCCAACCTCCCAACCTCCAAACCTTGAACCCCAAACTGTGACCCGTGACCCGTGACCCGTGAACCCTCACCCCCCAAAAACCTTCAACCTTCAACCAGCAACCTTGCCCACCGTGAGGCCCAGCCGAAACGGGGGGAGGCCGGGAGGGGGGCAAAATGCTCGCCGCGGGCTGGTTTGCCACGACTCCCACCCGTCGAAAAACCGTGTCCAGGCGAGTCTGTGACTCGGCGGGTTGCCCGCGGGTGCCTGTTAAGTAAGTGATGTTATGAAAGTTGAAAAGTAACGGTTTATCGCTATCCAGCGCGCACCACCAAGAGCGCAATGGCATCAAGGCACGAAGAATAAAGGAATGAAACGTTCAAAAAAATCTGTGCTATCTGTGTAATCTGTGGTTGCAATGACGAATTTTAAAGCCAAATCTATTTTCGTCGTTCGCCGAGATGCACAGCGCTTTTCTCAAGTTTCAAATGTACAACTACTTAATTGTTCCCTGACGCCCTCTTTGTGGCATAATGCCGCCATGAATCGCGGCTATCTCTATGCACTTACCTCCTACATCTTGTGGGGATTCTTCCCCATCTTTTGGAAACAACTTCATGCCTTGCCCGCAGGCGAGGTCATTTTGCACCGAATCATCTGGTCATGGGTCTTTTTGTTGCTTATCGGGTTGTTCCGACGGCGCTGGGCCTGGCTGCGGCAACTTTATCGGCAACCACGCCGCATCCTGATGCTGGCCATTGCTGCGGTATTGCTAGGCCTAAACTGGTTGACCTATGTGTGGGGCGTGAACCACGGCTTTGTGGTGCAAGCCAGCCTGGGTTATTTTATCTCGCCGTTGCTGAATGTGCTGCTGGGCGTGCTGCTGCTGGGCGATAACTTGCGCCGGTTGCAGTGGTGGGCTGTGGGGCTGGCTGGCACAGGCGTGCTCTATTTGATTATCGGAGTGGGTGAAATGCCATGGGTGGCGTTGGGTTTGGCCAGCTCATTCTCGCTGTATGGTTTCTACAAGAAGAAAATGCACCTGGATGCTGTTTCGGGGTTGACCGCGGAAATGACAATACTGATTTTACCCGCGCTGATCTTGGCGGGCCTGTTGATGAGTCGCGGGCAGGCTCATTTTGCCACAAACACCACCACTATGCTTTTGCTGATGAGTGGTGGTGTGGTGACTGCCGTTCCCCTGTTGCTTTATGCAGCAGCCTTGCAAACCGTCCCTCTTTCGGTCGTAGGCGTCATGCAGTATTTGGCGCCGCTGTTGCAATTTTTCGTGGGAATTATCATTTATCGTGAACCCTTTTCTCGCGGACGCTTGATTGGATTTACCATCATCTGGGTGGCAGTGGCATTGTTTATTTTCGATACCTTGCGCACACATCAAGATCGCAGCGCCCGGGCACGCGCGGGCGCATGATGCGAGAGGGGCACAAAAAAAGACCGGGATGGGCGTGGGCCCGAAAATCCCGGTCTTTCTGTGGCAAATGATTACTACTAAGGTAGTCCGGCTAGAAACCACGAAGACACGAAGCCACAAAGGCACGAAGAAAAGAAAAAGCTTTGAAATTCTTGGTGTTCTTAGTGTCTTTGTGTCTTTGTGGTGATTGAAGTCGGGTACGTTAGTAGTTACGGCAAATGATTATCTTTTGGGTTGAATGCCTAGCGTTCTAACCCTAGAACAAGCCTACAACCTTGCCTGTTTCCAGATCAACATCCACGTCGTAATAAACGGGGCGAGTGGGCAGGCCGGGCATGGTGCTCATGGTTCCCAGCAGTGGGAAAATGAAGCCGGCGCCAACGCTGGCCCGAACTTCGCGTACCTCGACATTGAAGCCGGTGGGCGCCCCCTTCTTGGTGGGATCGGTACTCAGGCTGAGATGGGTCTTGGCCATGCAGATTGGCAAATTGTCGAAGCCATTTTCGGTGTAACTGGCAATCTGCTTTTCTGCCATCTCTGAATAAGTAACAGTGGCCGCGCCATAGATCTCTTTGGCGATGGTTTCGATTTTCTCTTTGATGGAGAGTTCGAGGCCATAGAGGAATTTGAAATTGCTCGGTTTCTCTGCGGCGGCAATCACAGCTTTGCCCAGTTCGACTGCGCCCGCGCCGCCATCGGCCCAGTGATTCGACATAACTGCATCTTCAGCGCCCGCCTCCAACGCAATCTTGCGCACCAGCTCGATTTCAGCTTCGGTGTCATTGGTGAAACGATTCACCGCCACTACCACAGGCACGCCATATTTCAGAGCATTCTTGATGTGAACTTTCAGGTTCTCTGCACCCTTTTCCACCAATTCCAGATTCTCTTCGGTGTACTCAGGAGCCAGAGGACGGCCCGCTACCACTTTGGGCCCGCCGCCGTGCATCTTCAGCGCCCGGATCGTGGCAACCAGCACCACAGCATCAGGAATCAGGCCACTGTAACGGCATTTGATGTCGAAGAATTTTTCCATGCCGATGTCAGCGCCAAAGCCTGCTTCGGTGACAACGTAGCCATCGGGCCCGGCCAGTTTCAACGCAATTTGATCAGCCACGATGGAGGAGTTGCCATGAGCGATGTTGGCAAAGGGGCCAGCATGTACAAATGCAGGTGTGCCCTCCAGCGTTTGCATCAGGTTCGGAGCAATGGCATCCTTCATCAAAACAGTCAGCGCACCACTCACACCCAAATCGTCAGCGGTAACAGGCTCGCCGCTGCGGCTCATGGCCACCACCATCTTGCCCAAACGCTCGCGCATATCAGCCAGCGAGGTGGTCAGAGCCAGAATTGCCATGATTTCGCTGGCAACAGTAATATCCACGCCTGTTTCGCGCTGGAATTTTTCCTTGGGCCCAAGACCAATCATAATTTTGCGCAAATAGCGATCATTGGTATCTATCACACGCCGCCAGGTGATGGTATCCGGGTCGATGTCCAGACGCACGAAGCGACTGCGTTCCTCTTCGGTCAGCTCGTTGGGATCACTCTTATCGATGCCCAGCTTCTTCAGGCGACGCAGCATCACCGGCGAGAATTTGCGGCTACCATCTTTGGCCGGCGGACAAAGACGATTGAACAGCGATTCATCCGATTGATAAGACTCGTGGTGAATACGAGTGTCGATGGCCGCGGCCAGCAGGTTGTTGGCTGCGGTAATGGCATGAATATCGCCGGTCAAGTGCAGATTGAAATCTTCCATGGGGATGATTTGGCTGTAACCGCCACCAGCAGCGCCACCCTTGATGCCAAAGGTCGGGCCCTGGCTGGGTTGCCGCACATTGGCGAAGGCCACTTTGCCCAGATGTGCGCCCAGCGCCTGTGCCAGCCCCACGGTGGTTGTACTTTTCCCTTCGCCCAGCGGAGTCGGCGTGATGGCTGTCACCAAGATGTATTTACCATTGGGCTGGTCAGCCAGACGATCACGCACCGAAAGTTTGACTTTGGCTTTGGTGTCGCCATACGGGATGAGTTCTTCGGGCAAAATGCCTGCCTCGGCAGCAATTTGGCTAATGGCAAGTGGCTCAATCGATTGGGCAATATCCAAGTCACTGGGAACCGGACGTTTCAGGTCAGTAAGTTTGCGAGACATAAGGTATCTCCTGAGAATAAGGTGGTTTTGACAGGGGGGTGAATCGTTGTAACTTGTGTTGATAGCAGGGGACCTGAGCCGCAACATTCTTCGGCCAGATCGTTGTGCGGCGGGAATTTGTTTGTCTGTTTTTCAGGATTGCATGCAACATCGAATGCTCAGTGCAAGCATAGCCAAAAAATGCTATTTTGACAAATTGGCGCCATCAAATTGGTCGGGTTGTCCAACGACTCGTAGGGCCTCGCATCAGCGCGTCCGATAATGGAACTGTTTGGGCTTTTGCGCAAAGAGTCTGACCAAGACAACGCCCGCTACAAAACCGCCGATGTGTGCCCAAAAAGCCACGCCACCTCCCGAAAGATTGCCGATGTTGGCAACGCCGCTGATGAGTTGCAGCACAAACCATGAGCCCAGCACCCACAGCGCTGAAAGATCAGAAATGCGCACAAAGGCTCCCAAAAAGATGAGGGTTCGCACGCGGGCGCGGGGAAAAAGCACCACATAGGCACCCAGAACGCCGGCAATTGCCCCACTGGCTCCCACCATGGGCACTTGGCTGTGCGGACTCATAACAATATGCGTGCCCGCGGCCAGTGCGCCCGCTAATAGATAGAAGATGAGAAATTTGAAGCTTCCCATCATATCTTCGACATTATTGCCGAAAATCCATAAATAAAGCATGTTAAAGGCGATGTGGGCAAAGCCGCCATGTGTAAACATCGAGCTGAGCACATGGCGCCAGGTTTCAAAAGCCAGCGGATGCGCTGTGGCCATGCTGGGCAAAAGCCCTAGGCCGGTAATGATCTCTTGTGAGCTGCCGTTGGCCAGTTCGTAAAGAAAGACCAGGATATTCAGTGCGATGAGGGTGAAGGTCATCACCGGTTTGCGCCGGGTGGGAATGTAATCGGTCAGGGGCAACATGCGCTGGCTCCGGGCATGTGAGGATTATTTTCGCATGGCCAGCAGACGCTTGGCTGCTTCTACAGCTTCGCTGGCATCTGCACAGTAGGCGTCCGCTTCGATTTCTTCGGCAAAGGCGGCGCTAAGAGGCGCTCCGCCCACCAGCACGATGATATCATCCCGCTTGCCCTGTGCCTTGAGTTCCTGGATGACTGTTTTCATGTAGGGCATGGTGGTGGTGAGCAGGGCGCTCATGCCCAGGATGTTGGCATCATATTGCTCGATGGCTTCGAGATAAGCCTCCACCGAGTTGTTGATGCCGATGTTGTGGACTTCCAGGCCCGCGCCTTCCCACATCATGCTGACCAGATTTTGTCCGATGTCGTGAATGTCACCTTTGACTGTGCCAATGACCGCGGTGCCCAGCTTGGGCGCGCCCGTCTCGGCCAGCAGCGGGCGCAGCAATGTCATGCCCGCTTTCATCGATTTCGCAGCCATGAGAACCTCGGGCACAAAGAGTGTGCCATCACGAAAATCGACACCTACAATGTCCATGCCTGCCACCAGGCCCTTGTTGAGAATGTCGTAGGGGATGATTTTGCGGCTGAGTGCCTCTTGCACCTCTTCTACGACCTCATCGGCGTAACCATCATACAGGTCATCCTGCATGAGCTCAAATAGTTCCTGATTATCAAGTTCTTCCAGGATGATTTCTTGTTCGTCAGTCATAAGATAGGTGTCTCCTTGCAATGAATCGCGGGTTTGTGGTGATTATAGCATTGCAAGGCCCAAAAAGTGAATGTAAGCTGCAACCATTCATGTCCCCCCCTGAAAGAATTGCCGGTAGTGGTTTACCATCAGTTAAGTAGGTGATGCTATGAAAGTTGAAATGTAACGGTTCATCGCAATGCAGAGCGCACCACCAAGAGCACAAAGGTACCAAGGCACGAAGAAAAAGGGAAGGAAACGCTCAAGGAAAATTTGTGCCAGCTATGGTTGCCATGGCGACGAATCCATCTTCGCCGTTGGTCAAAATGCGCAGCTACTTAAAGAATCACTACCAAGTTTCTGCGCATTCTTTTACTTTATCTTTTCCCCTTTCTTCCTGGGCGCATTGCTTGTGGGTTTGCCCAATGCCAGTTGCTCTGCCGTGGTAAAAATGTTGCCAGCCATGAACAACGTGCTAAAAAGAGAGGTCACGCCCCCTACTGTTAGCAGCATGGTCATAACAACAAATTGATAAAAGGCAGCATGAATCGGTTGACTGCCCGCCAGCAACATGCCCGCCATCACACCGGGAATCCACACAATGCCCAGCGAGCGCAGGGAATCGATGCGGGGGATGAGGCTGGCTCTGACAGCGGATTTGACATAAGGGTGAACCGCGGTGCGGGGCGATGCGCCCAACGCCAGCGCGGTTTCAATATCGCCGCGGTGCGAACGCACATCACCCTGAAAACGATCTAAAGCCAGCGAGGTGGCGCTCATGCTGTTGGCAATGATCATGCTGCCCAACGGAATCATGGCGGTGAGTTTGGTGTCAATCACGCCAATCCAGGTCATAAGCAAGATGATGGTTCCTGAGCCGAGGATGATGCCGTAAAGTCCGACTTTGTAGGCTCCGGGCAATCCTCGGGCCCGTTTTTCGGCAGTTTTGGCTGCCAGTACCATCATGGCGGCCAGCACTACAAATCCCACAGCGATGGTTCCATCGAAGATGAGCAGCAAGATTGCTCCCACACCCAGAATTTGCACCAGGCCGCGGGCCATGGCAATGATGATTTCTTTCTCGAGATGAATGCCAGCCCATCGGGCCAGGCTCAGCATCATCAGCGCCATGATAACGGTCACGGCTGCTTGTGCCGAAACCAGTTGGATGGGGTCTGTAAAAAAGTGGCTAAGCATCTGCTGCCTCCTGCGGCGGGGCAATTCGGGTTAAGCGGCCCGCTTCCAGCAGGGCGATGCGATCGCCCATGCGCGCGGCCTGCGCCCGATCGTGCGTCACCCACACGCACGTGAGCCCCTCGGAGCGGATAATCGCAGCCAGCATCTCTTCGATGATGTTTTTCGAGTCATCATCCAGGGCAGAGGTCGGTTCATCCAGTAGTAGCACCTCGGGGGCATTGGCCAGGGCGCGGGCAATGGCCACACGCTGCGCTTCGCCTCCCGAAAGTTTATCCACTTTGCGCCCGCCAAAACCTGCCAGGCCCACTCGGGCCAAAAGCTGTTCTACCGCGGCATCGGGCATGGTGTGCCCCTGTTGCAGCGGCCCAAAGCGAATGTTATCGGCCACTGTGCCCGGAAAAAGCCTGGTTTGCTGCATAATCATCCCCACCCGACGGCGCAACACGCGGGGCGGTAGCTTTTTGTAATCTTCACCATCCAGAAAAACCGTGCCTGTGCTGGGCTCATCCAATCGGTTCAGCAAGCGCAGTAAGGATGATTTACCGGAACCGCTGGGGCCGACCACTGCCACCACTTCGGCCGAAAAGACCTGAAACGAAATTTGCGAAACAATGGTTTTTCCTTCGATGCTGCGACTCAGGTTTTGAATATCGAGCTTGGGATGTTGGGGGGCTGAGGGCATGGGCTTGGTGGGTGAAAGGATGGGATGGGGGAGATGCTCGCCATCCCATCTTGATGCGTTACAGTAAGGTTGCCAGGGCTTTCCAGGGCAAATCAAAGGTTTCGGCCACAGCCTGATAAGTGATGTGTCCTTGATAGGTGTTGACCCCTTTGGCTAAGGCCGGGTCTTGCTTTATTGCCTCAATCGGGCCCAGATTGGCCAAGCGTACCATGTAGGGTAAGGTGGCGTTGTTCAGACCATAGGTGCTGGTGCGAGGCACGGCGCCCGGCATGTTGGCCACGCAATAATGCACCACACCATCCACCAAAAATGTGGGATTCGAGTGTGTGGTTGCGTGGGTGGTTTCAATACATCCGCCCTGGTCTACTGCCACATCCACCACCACGCTACCCGGCTTCATGGTGCTAATCATCTCGCGGCTTACCAGTTTGGGCGCTCGGGCCCCCTTGACCAGCACTGCGCCGATAAGCAAATCGGCCCGACGTGCTGCTTCGGCCACATTTACAAGATTCGAGGCAATGGTGGTAATGCGTCCATTCATCACATCATCCAAATAGCGCAATCTATCCAGGTTGATGTCGATGATGGAAACATTGGCGCCCAAGCCCAGCGCAATCTTGGCTGCATTGGTTCCCACCGTACCTCCTCCGATGATGGTAACATCGGCGGGCCGCACGCCCGGAATCCCCGACATCAACTTGCCCCGACCACCATTCATCTTCTCGAGATAATAAGCGCCAATCTGCGACGCCATGCGCCCGGCTACTTCGCTCATGGGTTGCAGCAGAGGCAAATGGCCATTGGCCAGCTCTACAGTTTCGTAAGCGATGCCGGTGATGCCGCTGGCTACCATGGCATGGGTCAATTCTTCCTCTGCTGCCAGATGCAGATACGTGAACAGGGTTAAATCGGGCCGCATAAAGTCATATTCGCTGGGCTGTGGCTCTTTGACCTTGACCACCATGTCTGCGCTCCACGCTGTGGCGGCATCGGGCACGATTTTGGCCCCTGCCTCGGCGTAAACCTGGTCGGTAAAACCGCTGCCCTCGCCAGCCAGATGCTGAATCCAGACTTCATGGCCTTCGTGCGTGAGTTGCTTGACACCGCCGGGTGTCATGGCAACGCGATATTCGTTATCCTTGATTTCTTTAGGTACACCGATAATCATCATTGATTCTCCGGGAGGTTGTTTGAGGGTGGATATTTTTTGATGGATTTGAAGAGACTTGTGCAACTTTTTTGGCGCTGAAACTGGCAGCCAGCTCAAGTTTAATGACTTCAAAATAATAGTGCAAATCAGTGACTACGTAGCACCTTTGGCGGCGGCAGAAATAAAAATGACGCCGCCGGTTATCGGGTTACCGGGGACGTCATTTTTCTCATCTATCAGGGGATTGTCTCAGTAAATTCGATGGAGACAGGGCCAACCTCTTTCGTTATCACGTGGAGGATGATGTGGTGCTCACCAGACCGCAGGTGTTCGTGTGGAATAGCGATGGTCATTTTCTTTCCCATTCTAAGATAAAATGGCGCTTGTTCGTGAATTGCACTGGCAGGGCGTATCTTGCTGGCCTTGACCAGAATCTGCTCGGGAGCAAAAAGCATGCCATCCATTTCGAGAGGGCCTAGCGAAACGATTGTTGTGGGGGCAATTCTGTTTGCCAGCCGAAATTCGAAACCAGTTTCTGTGTTCATTAGGCTGTTTTCTTCGTAAAACCGCCGCAACAATGCTGTTGGAATTGCCAAAGTGACACCTCCTTAGAGCGTTGCTTGACATTCTATTTTATGTTGTTGGTGGAAACTGCGCCATTGCAGGTCCAATTGTAAGCATAGCAAAGTTTTTGGGGCTGCACAATAGCGCAATGCGTCATAAATTTGACGCGGTCAGGCAGTGGACAAATCGCCCGGCAATTCGTACAATGGCTTCATCTCATGTGTAATTCTCAACATTGCATGACCCAACTGGAGGTTTTATGACTGCACCGCGAATCATCATCACCGGAGCCTCTCGCGGGTTGGGGCGGGCTACGGCCCTGCTTTTGGCCCAAGCGGGCGCTTCTCTCGTCCTCAACGCCCGTACTGCCTCGGCCCTGGAGCAAGTACGCGATGCCATCGTGCGCGCGGGAGGGCGCGCCAGCATCATGCCCGGGCCCATCGACGCGCCCGCGACCGCTGAACAACTGGTAGCTGCCGCCCTGACCGATTTTGGCGGTATCGATGTCATCATTAACAATGCTGCCGTATTGCTGCCTGTGGCCCGCATCGCCGAAAGTGATGTCCGGCAGTGGCAGCAGCTTTATCAGGTGAATGTTGTGGGACCTTATCTGCTTACCAGGGCCGCGCTGCCACATTTGCGTCAATCGGCCAATGCACGGGTCATTAACATTTCCAGTGGAGCAGCCCTTTCGCCCATGCCGGGATGGTCTGCTTACTGCTCTAGCAAGGCTGCCCTCAACATGTTTACCGCAGTGTTGGCCGCCGAAGAGCCCGCTGTGACCGCGTTGGCTTTGCGCCCGGGCGTCATCGATACAGCTATGCAGCAAACGCTGCGGGCGCACGGTGCCGGCGTCATGCCTCCTAATCAGCACCAGCATTTTCTTGATTTACATCGTCAGGGACAACTTATGCCTCCCGAAATACCGGCTCGGGCCGTGGCCGGGCTGGCTTTGTATGCCCCCCGGGCCTGGAGCGGGCGCTTTATCCAGTGGCAGGCAGATGAGGTTCAGGCGTTGGCTGCCCGCATCTAAGACCTGGAATCTGGTCAGCAGGCCCTGGCTGGTGCTAAAATGAGAGCATCTCTCTGAACGGTGTTATTTTGCCCCCATCCATCGATCTTCTTCATCAAGCTCCCCTGTTTAGCGGCCTGGACGCAGGCGTTCTCGCGCGCGCCGTGTCGCTGGCCCGCATCAGCACGTTTGATGAAGATGCCTTTATTTTTCATCAGGATGATCAAATTCGGCAGCTTTTTGTGGTGGTGCAGGGCCGGGTGCGTCTCTTTCAGCTTACACCCAATGGGCATCAGGTGATTTTGTACATCGCCGGGCCAGGTGAGCCCCTGGCGCTGCTGCCCGCATTGACCGACGAGCCCGGTTCCACAGTTAGTGCGCAGGCCCTGGAGCCTGTTACGCTGCTGGTGTGGTCGGCCCGGGATTTTCAGGCGTTGTTGCGCGAGCACCCCGACATCAGTCTGAATGCCATTCATCTTTTGGGGCAACATGTGCATCTGTATCAGGATCGCATTCGAGAGCTAGCCACCGAGCGGGTCGAGCGGCGTGTGGCCCGCACCCTGCTGCGTTTGGTCAAACAACTGGGCAAACGCGTGCCCGAGGGCATTCTCATTGATTTGCCTCTGACCCGGCAAGATGTGGCTGAGATGAGCGGCACAACGCTGTACTCGGCCAGTCGCATCTTGCGGGCCTGGGATGAAGCGGGCATTGTCAGCAGCGGGCGTGAGCGCGTCATCATCCGCACACCGCATCGTTTGGTTGCCATTGCCGAGGATTTGTAAGAGCGCAACAGGAACCAGGGCTGCTAAGTAACAATTCACATTCCCTGATCAGCCACCGCGGTTTTCATGGCCTTGCGGGGCTTTTTTTTGTGACTCATTGCGCCAGCGCAAAGAAGAAGTGCCGAAAAACTGTTATAGTGGAAAGGTTCAAAGGAAACATGATGACCATTGACACTGAAACCCTGCTTTCGATGACCATCGATGAAATTATGAGACGCTGGCCTCAGTCGGTCTCTCTTTTTCTCGCGCACAAACTTAATTGTGTGGGGTGTCCCATCACTCCCTTTGAAACCCTGGCCGAAGTTATCGAAATCTACCAACTTCCGCCCCAATTCCTGAAGGAACTCATCAAATTACTTTCCGCGTGAATTTTACGCAATCTAATACCCCTGGAGAACGACCTATGACTAAGGATGACGCCCTGAACGTGTTACGAACGGTAATCGATCCGGAAATCGGCATCAACATTGTCGATCTTGGTTTAGTTTACCATGTGCTCGCCGATGAAAAGAGCATTACTGTGGATATGACCATGACCACTGCTGCCTGTCCCCTGGGAGCCTACATCACTGAACAGGCTGCCGGTTCCTTGCGCGGTGCTTTCCCCGATTCCGAAGTCACCGTCAATCTGGTTTGGGTGCCGCAATGGACGCCCGAAATGATGAGCGACACAGCTCGCCAACAGCTTGGTTGGGGCTAAAATCATGTCCACAAAACTACGTCCTTTGTCATTGGCAGGCTCTATCGCCATTCTTTTGGTAACGCTGTGGGCCGCATTGCTGCGCATCGGCTGGGATTGGCCCACATTCACGCCGCAACTGGCTGGCATGCACGGCCCCCTGATGGTCGCCAGCTTTTTTGGTGCGCTCATCGCGTTGGAACGTGCGGTAGCTCTGGGAAAACTCTGGGCCTATATTTCGCCCGTGTTAGCCGTGCTGGCTGGATTCATCATGCTGGTGGCCCCAGCCTGGCTTGTTCCCGCAGCTTGGGTGCTGGTTCTTAGCAGCATCTTCTATTTGGCTGTGGGGGCAGCAGTCATCCAGCGTCAGTCTGCTATTTTTACCTGGTTGCTGGAAGCGGGTGTGGTGGCCTTGCTCATCGGCAATATCATCTGGGCGCTGGGTTATCCCATTTTTTACGCGGTGTGGTGGTGGAATGTGTTTTTGGTTGTAACCATTGCTGCCGAACGTCTTGAACTGGGGCGCATGCAGCGTTTGCCTCATTGGGCCTTTCCTACTTTTTATGGGGTGTCGGGCGTGGTGCTTTTGGGGTTATTGTGGACGATGGTGCAACACGATTTGGGCATTCGTGTTTTGGGGCTGGGGCTTTTTGGCTATGCTTTGTGGCTGAGCAATTTCGACATCACTCGGCGCACTGTTAAATTGCCCGGTTTGCCCCGTTTTATTGCTATTTGTTTGCTTTCGGGCTATGTTTGGTTGGGCTTGGGTGGCGCTTTTATGATGTACTACGGCTTTTTGCCTGCCGGGCCCATTTACGATGCCCTGCTGCACACTGTTTTTGTGGGTTTTGTCTTTGCCATGATTTTTGGGCACGCGCCCATCATTTTTCCAGCAGTGCTGGGGTTGCCTATCCGCTACACACCCAAGATGTACGGGCCCCTGGTGTTGCTCACCATCTCGCTCATCCTGCGCATTACCGGTGATTTAGCGGGCCTGCGAGAAGTAAGGCTGTGGGGTGGCTTGCTCAATGCCACCGCCATTCTTATTTTCGTCATTCAGGCCGCCTGGATTACGATACAGGTCAAGCGGGAGCAGCGGCAGTCGCGGTAACATGCCTTCTCTGGTTCGCAGTTTTGTAAAGGCCGCGTTTGTGTGGCTGGTGGTGGCTTTAGGGATGAAGAGTCTGGCGCTCCTTCCCGCGGGCGCGTCCCTCCCTGCCATCGTTCCTGTTTCCTGGCATTTGCTTTTTGTGGGCTGGTTGATGCAGTTCATCTTTGGCATTGCGCATTGGATGCTGCCCACCCGGCCCGGGGCCCGCAAAGCGCAGCTTAGAGGTGATGAGCGCTTGATGTGGGGCGTTTTTGTGTTGCTGAATCTGGGGCTGGCTTTGCGTATGGTGGCCGAGCCCCTGCACCTGATTCAGCCGGGCCCGCTGTGGACTGTGTTGCTGGTGGCATCGGCATGGCTGCAATGGCTGGCTGGCGTCGGATTTGTGGCAAATTCGTGGCAACGGGCCCGAGCACCTGTGCGCCGAGGTAAACGATCTAGCTGATATGCCTAAACTAACCATTCTTTATCTGCGGGCAGCCTTTGTGCATTTGCTGGTGGGCATTAGTTTTGGCGCCTTCATGCTCACCGCCAAAGCTGTGCCCTCCTGGGGATGGGCCTGGGCCTGGTTTCCTTCGCACATCGAGCTGATGGCCTACGGCTGGATGATGCAATTTGGGCTGGGCATTGCCTTTTGGGCGCTGCCACGCTTTCTCAGAGCGCCCAAAAGAGGGAACGAACGGCCTGCACAAGTCGCGTGGTGGTTGATCAATGCTGGCGTGTTACTATTAGCCTTTGGCCCACAACTGGGAATCTCGTGGGCCCGGGCCGCGGGCAGTTTGGCCCAAGCGCTGGCCATCCTGCTCTTTGCCATCCATGCCTGGCCCCGCATCAAGCCTCTGGGACAATAGCTGGCTCAGGGCATCACCACCTCAGCTTTTATCTTGACCCGTTATCCAATTTCGGGTATAATAGGCACAAGGTTAGATCTCGGATGAAAAAGTGGGCAGCCCCCACTTTTTTGTTTTGGTCAGAGATTTACCCCAACTCAACGCAACTATGCAGCCAGCACTCTGAGCAACGCCAAAAACAGTCCGGCCCATGCAAAGCCTCTGTTTGATGCCGCACCGGTAAAGACCACGCTCTTGGCAAGGCCCCGCACTATTGCAAAACAACTTCATACAACAACTTTATACCGAAAGGAACACAAAACAACAGCATATGAACAAGCAACTTCTGATGGCAATTAACCAAATTTGCGCCGAGCGGAATCTGAAACCGCAAGTGGTTATCGAGGCCATCGAGCAGGCGCTCATCAGCGCATACCGCCGTAATTTTGGCACAGATCAGGAAGTGGTGGCGCGACTTGATCCTGAAACCGGGGACACACAAATCTACGCGATTACCGCTGTGGTCTCGCCCGAAGCATTTACCGACCCCCAGACACAAATCCTGTTGGAAGAGGCCCGGGCCTTGAATCCCGCCGTCGAAGTCGGGGATGAAATACAAATTGAACGCACTCCCAAGAATTTTGGGCGTATTGCCGCGCAGGCCGCCAAACAGGTCATCCTGCAACGCATCCGCGAAGCTGAACGCAACGCACTCTACGAAGAATATCGCAACCGGGAAGGTGAACTGATTCAGGGAACCATCCGCCCTCCCGATCGTCACAAAGATGCGCTCTCCATCTCGTTGGATGGCGGGCGTGTCGAAGGCGTGATGTATCGCGCCGATCAAATCCCTGGCGAACGCTACCGTCCCAACAACAGCATCCTGGCCTATGTGGTAGATGTCTCCAAAGGCGCACGCGGGCCGGTGATTCATCTCAGCCGTACCCACCGCACCATGCTGCGACGGCTACTGGAAAAAGAAGTGCCTGAAATCAAACAGGGCACTGTCGAAATCAAAGCCATCGCCCGCGAAGCAGGAAGCCGCTCGAAAGTGGCTGTTGCCGCCACCCAGCGCGGTGTCGACCCGGTGGGCTCATGCGTGGGCGTGCGTGGCATCCGCATCCAGAACATCGTCAAAGAGCTGCACGGCGAAAAAATCGATGTCGTGGAATGGGACGCTGACCCTGAAAAATTTGTGGCCAACGCGCTCAGCCCCGCAAAAGTCACCGATGTCATCCTCTTTCCGCAGGTAGATAACACCGCCTTGGTGATTGTCCCCCAGCGCCAACTTTCATTGGCCATTGGCAAAGAAGGACAAAATGCCCGCCTGGTCGCCAAACTTACTGGCTGGCGCATCGACATCAAGAGCGACGAGGAAGCTGTTGCCGAGGGCCTGACGCCCGAAGAGCGGGAGCGCCTGCGACTTGAGCAGCAAGAGCGGGCCCGGGCCGAAGCCAACCTGCTGGATACAGCCAAACGCCTGCTGGAAAGCGAAGATCTGGAACCGGGCGAAGAACTGGATGTACCCATCCTCGACTTTGAGGAAGATGCCGACATCAAAGCCAGTACCGAGGCCCCCGCTGCCGAAAAAGAAGAAGCTACTGCCGAAGATGCCGACATCAAAGCCTTGGCTGCTAAAATTTCGGCCAGCATGAGCGGCGGCAACGCAGATGATTCTCTGGATGAAGACACCTACGCCCGCTACTTTGATGCAGCAGATGCCAAAGATGACGACGACGCAGAAGTAAGTTCGGTGAAAAAGAAAAAAGGCAAACGCAAAGATCGCAAACTGGTCTTCGATGAAGAACTCGGCCGTCTGGTGCAAGTCAAAAAACGACGCAAACGTGGGCCCTCATACGAATTGGATGAATTCGAAGACTTCGACCTCGACGGCTTCTAAGTCGCACACGCACCCACCGCACCCCATGGCAGCTAAACAGGGAAGACGCAAGCACATCCCGCAGCGCACATGCGTTGTTTGTCGGCGAACATTTCCCAAACGGGAATTGAATCGCATCATTCGCAGCCCCGAAGGCGAAATTCGCTATGACGCCTCGGGCAAAGCTGCAGGGCGTGGCGCCTATCTTTGCCACGACCTTACCTGCTGGGAAAAAGCCATCTCCGGCCCCATCCTGGCTCGTGCCCTCAAAACACAACTCACCCCAGCCCATCGAGCGGCGCTGAAAGCCGAACTTACGCGTCGCAAAACACTGCAAGCTCGGACAACTGATAATGGCTAAGTCATCATGATTTCAGTGTCATTGCCCCAGACGCCGCAGGCTGGCAATCTAATCGCATACACAGCAAGAAGCACAGAGGTGACAGCAATGAATTGAGCCCCCGCGGCGCTCCTTCATCCTTTGCTCCTCTCTGTCCTTCTGGCTGTTCCCGGAATGTGTGGCTGGCGTAGTCGCCTGCTCACTCAACGCCCAAAAGGACAGGGAGGATTTTTTATGAACAAACAAAACACCCAAAGCAGGATTCAAATGGATCCGATTTCCAATCAAAAACAATACGAAGCAGCGCGACGCCGTGGCGGACGTCGTAACACCTCGACCGGTGGCGCCAGTGGCAAAGGTCGCCGCAAAAGCAGCCGTCGTCGCGGCGATGCCAGCAATCAAAATAACTCGGAAACTAACAACCAGCGCAACAGCGCCCCTGCGCGGCAACCTTCACAGGCCGCTGCCCGGGCTCGAAAATCCTCCGGTGTTGAAATTCCCGAAGTCATTTCGGTGCGCGACTTGGCCCAGGCCCTGCGAACCACCCCCATCGAGATTATCAAAATCCTGATGAGCTACGGAACCATGGCCACCATCAACGAAATCATCGACTTCGACACCGTCTCCATCGTTGCCGAAGAACTGGGCGTAGAAATCACTCGCGAAACCTTGCTGGAAGAGGAATTGGAAGAGGAGGAAACAGGCCCCAAAACACTGCGCGAGCGCCTGTTGGCCATGGAAGACCCCGAAAAATTGCAGCCCCGGCCTCCTGTGGTAACGGTGCTGGGCCATGTGGATCATGGCAAAACCACACTGCTGGATGCCATCCGCAACACCCGCGTGGCCGAAGCTGAATCGGGCGGCATCACACAGCACATCGCAGCTTACCAGATTATGCTGGATGACCGCAAAATCACCTTCCTGGATACACCGGGCCATGCCGCCTTCACCGCCATGCGGGCCCGCGGCGCCCAAGTCACCGACATCGTTATTTTGGTAGTCGCTGCAGATGATGGCGTTATGCCGCAGACTCAAGAAGCTATCGACCACGCCCGCGCCGCCCATGTGCCCATTGTGGTCGCCCTCAACAAAATCGATAAAGACAACGCCAATCCTGACCGGGTTAAGCAACAACTGGCCGAACTGGGCCTGCAATCGGAAGACTGGGGGGGCGATACCATCGTTGTCCCCATCTCAGCCAAAAAAGGGGAAGGCATCGATATCTTGCTGGAAAACGTCCTGCTGGTAGCCGATGTGTTGGACCTGCGGGCCAACCCTGAAGGCCAGGCCATTGGCACAGTCGTCGAATCGAACCAGGATCGACGATTGGGCAATGTGGCCACCGTACTTGTGCAAAAAGGAACCCTGCAAAAAGGCGACCCCCTGGTGGTAGGGCATGAATGGGGACGCATCCGCGCCATGTTTGATGATCGTGGACGCAAACTTTCGGAAGCCAGCCCCTCCATGCCCGTACTCATTACCGGTCTGCAGGGCCTGCCCAATGCCGGCGACATCTTTCAGGTGGTCGATAGCGACCGTCTGGCCCGGCAGATTTCGGACGAGCGCAAAACCAAAGCCAAAGCCGCCAGTCAGGTGCATCAGCCCAAAGCTGTCACCCTGGAAGATCTTTACGCCCAGATTCAGGGTGGTGCCATCAAAGACCTGAACCTCATCGTCAAAGTCGATGTGCAAGGCTCCATGGAACCCATCATCAACTCATTGCAAGAAATCAGCAACGACGAGGTACAAATTCGGGTGCTGCGCAAAGCAGTGGGCAACATCACCGAATCAGATGTAATGCTGGCCGCAGCCAGTCGCGCCCTCATCCTGGGCTTTAACGTGAATGCCGACCCCGTTGCCACCCGCATGGCCGATGAGCAAGGTGTCGACATCCGCGGCTACACCGTCATCTACCACATGGTCGAAGACATCACCAAAGCGCTGCAAGGCTTGCTGGAACCCATCTACGAAGACCGCGAGCTGGGCCGGGCCGAAGTTCGAGCCGTGTTCCGTATTCGGGGCAAAGGCAAAGTTTTAGGCTGCATGGTCACCGATGGCCTGCTCAAGCGCAACATCGACGCCCAGGTACTGCGTGGTGGTCGCGAGTATTTCCGAGGCACCATCACCAGCCTCAAGCGCTTCCAGGAAGATGTGCCCGAAGTGCGGGTCGGCTACGAATGCGGTATCGCACTGGATGGTTTCAATGACCCCCGCGAAGGTGATATCGTTGTCGCCATCGAAAAAGTTCGGGTTCGCTAAGGCGTTGATGCTATGAAAGTTGGAAAGTAACGGTTCATCGCTATCCTGGCGTACCACTAAGAGCACCAAGGCACCCAGAAAAATCTGCGAAATCTGTGCCATCTGTGGTTGCCATCTTCGCCATTCGCCGAGATGCACAGCGCTTTTCTCAATTTTCAAATGTGTAGCTACTTAGGAACCGCATCGATACGGAAGAAAACTCATGCCCAAAACTTATCGCAAAGAACGCCTGAATGAACGCTTCTGGCAGGAGATTAACAGCATCGTCATGTACGAGCTGAGCGATCCCCGCATTGCAGACATCGGCGTCTCCATGGTGGATGTGTCACCCGATTTGAGTGCCGCCCGCGTCTACATCACCCCCTTGTACGAAGATGTAGAGCAAAGCACCCTGCTCAAAGGCCTGGAAGCCGCCCAGGGCTACATTCGTTCGCAACTGGCCCAGCGCATCAAAATCCGGCACATCCCGGAACTCATTTTCAAGATTGACCACAGTTTCCTGCAGGCCCGGCGTGTCGATGCCATCCTGGGCAACCTGCCGCCCGCAGCCGCCGAAACTCCCGATTCAAAGGATGAATCTTCCAGTGACTGACTCAGAATACCCTGTCGTACCCCCGCAAGAACTGCTGGACGCCCTGCAAATGTCGCGGCGACCCCTGCTGGTGGCCCACATCTCTCCTGATGGTGACGCCATTGGCAGCATCACCGCCCTGGGGTATTTGCTCTATCGCATGGGCAAAGACCCCATTCTTGCCTGCCAGGATAAAGCGCCTCACACTTTCAAATATCTGCCCTTTTACGAACGCATCACGCAAAACTTTGCCAACACCAACGCCGATTTAATGATTGCCCTGGATTGCAGCGACCCTTCACGCATGGGCAGCATTTACGATGAACCACAGCTTGCCGATCTTCCTCTCATGGTCATCGATCATCACATCACCAATGTGTTTTTTGGCGATGTAAACTGGGTGGAACCAGGCTGCTGCGCCACCGCCGAGATGATTTTTCATCTGGCCAAAGTGCTGGATGAGCCATTGGATGAGCCCCTGGCAACCGCTTTGCTCACAGGCATCGTCACCGATACCCGCGGTTTTCGCACCTCGAACGTGACACCCGCACTAATGCACATCACCGGCGAGCTGCTGGATGCTGGCGCACCCCTGGCCGCCATTACCGAGCGCACGCTGGATAGCCGCACCATGTCGATGGTTCAGCTTTGGGGGCGGGCGCTGGATACGGTGGTGCTGGAAGAGGGTGTCATCTCCGCCTCCAACAGCCTGAACATGCGCGCGGATTTGGGCGGACTCATTCGCACCGAAGGCCTGGTTTCCTTCATTCTTGGTGTCGATGATGCTCATGTGGCAGCGGTGTTCACCGAATTGCCCGACGGTAAGGTCGAATGCAGCTTTCGGGCCCGGCCTGGCTACAATGTGGCCACGGTAGCTCTTGAATTCGGCGGCGGCGGGCATCCCCCTGCGGCCGGTTGCACCCTCGATGGCGATTTAGCCACCGTACGTAGCAAGGTGCTGGCCCGCCTCAAGGATGTC
The DNA here is from genome assembly GCA_964565065.1 of uncultured Caldilineales bacterium. Taxonomy (GTDB): domain Bacteria; phylum Chloroflexota; class Anaerolineae; order J102; family J102; genus M2005. The sequence goes on from CAZMDD010000027.1 coordinate 20,094, forward strand.
GCCCGCGGCAACTAGTTGGTTATGGCATCTGCAAAATCTGGCATTCTGAATATCGACAAGCCACAAGGATTAACCTCACACGACGTGGTCGCGCGTGTGCGCCGCCTGATGGGCACGCGTCGCGTGGGGCACGCGGGCACGTTGGACCCTCTGGCAACAGGCGTTCTGCTGGTTTGCGTAGGAACCGCCACCCGCGTTGTCGAATACCTGCAAAAGGGTCGCAAAATTTATGAAACCACTGTGCGCCTGGGGCAGGCCACCAACACCTATGATGCCGATGGCGAAATCACTGCCGAAAACCCTGTGCCCGACTTCGACCTTGCCACGCTGGAGCAGGTTCTGGATGCTTTTCGGGGCGAGATTCTGCAAACACCCCCCATCTACTCCGCCATCAAAAAAAACGGACAACCCCTTTATAAATTGGCCCGCGCCGGCCAGCAGGTTGTCATTCCCACCCGCAAAGTCACCATCCACGCCCTGGAGATTCTCTCCTGGCAGAATCCTGAGCTGCGCTTGCGCATCACCAGCTCTCCCGGCACATACATTCGCTCCATCGCCCATGATGTTGGCCAGGCTTTGGGCGTTGGCGGGCATGTTCAATGCCTGCGTCGCGTTGCCTCCGGCTCGTGGCGAGTCGAAGATGCTGTGAGCCTGGAAACCCTGCAAGCAGAATCGGGCGACCTGGAACGCTATTTGCACGGCCTGCGCGGCGCCCTTTCGATGCTGCCACCTGTTGTTTTAACTGCCGAGCTGGCCTATCGCTTTACCTTGGGCCAACGCGTGCCCCTGGCCCAAGCCCCGGCCCAGGTAACCGATTTACGCGTTTTAGGGCCGGGCGAGCGTTTTCTTGGCATCGGGCGCATGAAAGGGACTGTTTTGGCCCCCCACAAAGTCTTTGCCAGCCCCAAGAAGTTTAATTCATAGGTTTCGCAAAACCTTACCATTCATCCAAGGAACTCCTTCATGTTTCGACCCCAACTCATCACTGTGAACTGCGCCCATTGCGGAGCGCCCTTTCAAATTCCCATCTTTTCCATCATCGACGCCCAGCAGAGCCCCGAACTCAAAAATGCACTGCTCTCGGGCGAATTGAATGCGGCTCAGTGCCCGGGGTGCGGGCGCGTCAACTACATTGGCGGCCCTCTGCTTTACCATGATTCCAAGCACGACTTTCTGGCTGTTTATATGCCCATGCAGGCCAACATCTCCAACACCGAGCGCCAGAAAATCATCGGAGATCTTACCAACGCCTTGATGAAAGGACTGCCCGCAGAGGAACGCCGTGGCTACATGTTCTCGCCCACACAATTTTTCGAACTTGAGAACATGGTGCGCAAAATTCTTGAGATGGATGGCGTTACCAGCGAAATGCTGGAGGCCAGCAGTCGCAAACTCGCCCTGCTGGATACGATGATTCAGTTGCTGGATGATGAGCTGGGCTTTAACATGGCTGTTGCCGAAAACAAAACTTTGCTGGATCGTGAATTCTTCATGCTCATCGCCGATGCCATCGAGCGCAGCAAGGCCCGCAGCATGAACGAACAAGCGGCAGCGTTGGAGATTCTGCGTGAACGCTTGATGCCGGTCACCGACTTTGGCCAGCGTTTGCTCAAACAACGTCAGGCCGTGGCCGATTTAGGCTCGAATCCCACCCGGCAGCAGGTGATGCAGGCGATCTTGGCTGGCGATTTGAGCGAAGTCGAGGCCATTACCGTGGCCGTGCTGCCCATGCTTGACTACGCCTTCTTCCAGGATCTCAGCAAGCACATCGAGGAGGCCACCGGCGAAGCAAAGACTGCATTGGAAGCCAAACGCGACCTGATGCTGACCGTAATGGACACCTTCCGCAAATTGGATGACCAGGCATTTCAGGCGGCTTCACGTGTAGCCGATGCCCTGATCAAGGCTGATGACTTGCAGCAAACCATCCTTGAACTTTCATCCATGATTGATGAGCGGGTTTTGGATGTGTTGGCGTACGAAATGCGGCACGCCCGGGAACATGGTGCACCTGAACTGGCTGAGCGCATCCTGCATGTGCTCAATACCCTGCAAAAAGCAGCGGCTGACTCCATGCCCCCTGCCATCTCCCTCATCTTCCAATTGGTCGATGCCGAATATCCGCAAGCAACCAAGGCCTTGCTGGAAAAGAACAAAGACCTCATCACCGATGACTTTAGAACCTTACTGGATGTATTTATGAAAGATGTCAAGGAATCGGAGGATTACGATTCTCAGACCAAAGAGCATCTGCTGCGCCATTTGCGCAATGTGGCCACTCAGGCCAAGCTCATGATCTGAGTTCTTGCCGTGCCGCAATACTTTGTAAAACAGCAATCGCTACACACCTTCTTGTCACCAACGCTCATTTACGGGACAATTTTATGAATGCCGAAATTATTACGACTGGAACAGAACTTCTTTTGGGCGAAATCGTTGACACCAACGCACCCTTTATCGCCCGACAATTGCGGGCCATTGGCTTTAACCTTTATTACAAGACCACCGTGGGCGATAATCGTGAGCGCCTGGCTTATGCTTTGCGTCAGGCCCTGGGCCGCTCCGATGTGGTGATTGTCACCGGGGGCTTGGGCCCCACGGTCGATGACATCACACGCGAGGCTGTGGCCGATGCCACCGGGCATCCTCTGGAGCCACGCCCGCAAATTGTGGAGCATCTCACCGCCTTTTTCGGGCGACGAGGACGCAAATTCAACGAAAACAATCTGCGTCAGGCCTATCTGCCACAAAACGCCCGAATGCTGCCGAATCCCATTGGCACTGCGCCCGGTTTCATCGTCGAAGATGAACGTGGCGCCATCATCACCATGCCTGGCGTGCCCCGCGAGATGGAGCGCATGATGAAAGAGCAGGTGATTCCCTATTTGCGGGAAAAGATGGGCGAGCCGCAGGTGATTGTCACTCGGCTCATCCATGTGGCTGGCATCGGCGAAAGCACCATCGACACCATGATCACCGACTTGATGCGGGGGTCGAATCCCACCGTGGGTTTGGCTGCGCATCTGGGGCAGGTGGATGTGCGTTTGGCTGCCCGGGCCCCATCCAAGGAAGAAGCCGAGCAAATTATCGCTCCGGCAGAGGCTGAAATTCAGGAAAAACTGGGCCCGTGGATTTACGGCGTCGATGATGACACCCTGGGCGGCGTCATTGCCCGCTGGCTGCGAGCGCATGGGCAAACCCTGGCCCTGCTGGAAACCAACACCGGCGACGCCATCCTGAACCAGTTCGAGCAACCTGACCGCGATATTTTGGTCGGGCACTTTGTCGATATTTCTGCTCTCAGCGGCTGCGAAGCCTGCGCCGATTTCACCGAAGCCAACGCCATTGCTGTTGCTGAGGCCATGCGTTCTCTGACCGGAGCGGATTATGGCATGGCGCTCATGGGCTCCGATGACCCGGCACTGGGGTTTTGGGCTGATGAGCGTGGCGAAACCTGGCTGGCTTTGGCCACACCCACCGGCACCGTCAGCAAGCGTCTGGGCGCAGCGGGCGTGGATGAGTTTACCCGCAACTGGCTGCTAACAGGTGCGCTATCCTTTGTCTACCGCACCATGACCCAACAAATTGCGTAATTGCTATTTTTATGAAGCCTTTTACCGCGGATGATATTCCTGGCATCCCGCGGGCTCCCAAAGTTGCTGTGGGCACAAAAAATGAGCCCAAGCTGGCGGCGGTGCGTCAGGTTTTTTTGCCCATCTGGCCCGAAGCTGTCATCATGGCCGCGCCTGTGCCTTCAGGCGTTAGCGACCAGCCCTGGAGCGCCGAGGAAGCAATGCAAGGGGCCATCAACCGGGCCAAAGGTGCATTAGCCGTGACCCAGGCCGATTTTGGCGTGGGCCTGGAAGGTGGCGTCGAAGAGGGGCCGGGTGGTCTCTTGCTACTTTCGGGCTGGGGTGCCGTAATCACTGCCGAGGGACGTTTGGGCATTGGGGGCGGTGCGCGTACCCCATTGCCAGCCGAATTAGCCAACATGCTGCGCTCGGGCATAGAATTGGGCCCGGCCATTGATGCCTGGCTCGGGCGGCAGGGCATTGGGCATCACGAAGGAACCGTGGGCATTCTTACGGGCGGGCATCTACTCCGCAGCGATTCCTTTGCCAACCTGCTCCTGCACGCCATGGCCCCCATCTTCCATCCTGCCTGGTACCCTTCCGAAGAGTTGGACGATAGCAGCAACTTGACTTAAAATAGTAAGCAGCACAAATCTTTCACTCCCCCACGTCCCCCGGAAAGTTTATGAAAAAGATTATTGTCTTATCTTTCATCTTAGTGCTTGCTGTGTTCTTGCTGAGCGCGTGTAGTCTGGATAAATTGGGGTCCCAAGATGTTCAAGTGACACCCGCACTGACACCCCTTTTAACTGTTGACGCGGGCACGGCACCATCCCCTTCTCCTGCTGCTCCAGCCACAGCAACTGTGACCAACATCATTGCCGGGGCCGGGCCCGAAACAGCGCAGCGCACGCCCATCGCCATCGCTATCCCTCTTACACGCGCTGTGCCCACCGCAACACCCGCAGCAGCCACGCCCATTCCCACAGCCACGCCCGCGGCGCAGGCTACCACGCCGCCGCAGCCCACCGCCGCGCCCACCCCGGTTGAGAATCCCACCCCCGAAGCCTACCAGGGTGTACCTGTCACCTTGGATGAGACCCTCAACATCCTGGTAGTGGGCTCCGATGAGCGCCGACCGGGCCAACCCTGGCGCTCTGATGTGATTATGCTGGTGGCAGTTGATTTTGGAAATCATCAAGTTGGCGTCATCTCCTTTCCCCGGGACCTTTATGTGGATATCCCCACCGTGGGCAAAAACCGCATCAACACCGCCACATTCTTTGGTGGTGTCAACAATTATCCCGATGGCGGCGATATGGGGCTACTTAAGGCCACACTGGCTCAGAATTTTGGCATCCGGGTCGACCATGCCGTTAAATTCAACTTTGACACCTTCCGCGATATGATTGACGCATTGGGCGGCATCGACATCGAAGTCGTATGTCCCATCACCGGCAAATTCCCGGTGGAGCCGGGCAGCAAACAACTCAAATGGCAGACCTTGCCCGCGGGGCAGTATCACATGGATGGTGAATTTGCGCTGCGCTACGTGCGTGAACGCAAAACCACCAGCGATGTGGATCGCAATCGTCGGCAGCAGCGGGTGCTTATTGCCATGCGCAAGCGGGCCCGAGAAATCAACATCATCCCCCGCATTCCCGCACTTTATGATGCCATGCGCGACAACATCGAAACAGACCTGGGCCTCACCGACATTATCGCGCTCACCCGGCTGGGACTGCAAATCGATACCAAAGATGTTCACGGCTTCAACATCGGCTACAAAGAGGCAGATAGCTGGACATCGCCCGCGGGCGCAGCCGTACTCAAGCCCGATATGGACAAAATTGCCGAAGGGATGCGCACATTGTTCAGCAAACCGAGCATTCTCAAAAATCCAGCCCGCCCCAGAACCTGCAAGTAAAATGTTGCAGCGCAACTATCAATGAACCGTTTATCGTTGCTCATCCTGCTGCTTTTATTGGCGCTGTCCGTTTCGGGATGCCAACCTGGTTTGGTGCCTGATAGCATCTCGAACCCCACTGCCACCGCACTTCCGGCCACTAATACCCCGGTGCCCACCGCAACACCTGCAGCAGCTACGCCTACACGCACGCCCACGCCCACAGTCACGTCCCCGCCCACAGTCACGTCCCCGCCCGCGCCCCGTGCCAGCGTAACGCCCACGCCCACCCGCGTGCCCACCCTTATGCCTGCGCCTACGCCTGAAATCTCGTCCACAGCCACCATGACCCCGGTCGGAACCATCGAGGCTTATCTGCAACTAACACCCGTTCCGGGCATGGCGCTGTACGGCGCTTGCATGTTGGATGACAATTGCATCCCACCACCCGCACCCCCGGTGCGCGCCTTGCAAGAAACCGAAAACATCCTCCTTTTGGGCACAGATTTGCGTGAAGGCTGGGATAACTGGCGCACCGACACCATCATGCTGGCGGTTATCAACCACGAAACCGACCAAGTGGCGCTCATCTCCTTCCCGCGGGATATGTACGTTTATCATCCCTGGTACGGCAAGCATCGCATCAACGTGCTCGATTTTATGGGCGTCAATCATCAGTATCCGGGCGGCGGTTTTGCAGTGATGAAAGAGGTGTTTGAATATAATTTCGGCATTCCGGTGCATCATGTTTTACGGGTGCATCGCGGCGCCTTTATCGAATTCGTAGATGCCATCGGCGGAGTCGATATCTCGTTGGACTGCGACTTGTGGGAACTTTCGCCCAAGCCGGGCGGGGGCTACAACGTGCTTTACATGCCTGCCGGCCCACATCATCTGGATGGCGAAAAGGCCATTGAATATGCCACGTTTCGGTATCGCACCAACGATTGGGGCCGGGCGCGGCGGCAACATGCAGTATTGGCTGCCATCAAAGCGCAAGCCGCACAATTGGGCATCATCACCAAAGCACCGCAACTCTGGGGCATTATCCAGCGCAACGTTAGCGGCGATTTGGGGTTCATGGATCTGCTGCGTTACGCCAAATATGGCCTGGCGTTGGACATGAGCAGCATTCATTCTCACGTATTCAGCAACCGGGAGCTCACCGGAGGCAAATTGTCCAGTGGGGCTTATGTGCTTTTGCCCAAATCCGAAACCGCCTTGGCAGATGTGCTGGAGTATATTTTTGAATATGTGGCCATTAGCAAGCAGGGCACGCATCCCAAAGGTTGCCCGCCACCACCAGCCTGGGCCCCCGATTATTTGCAATCACTGACACCAACGCCACCGCAATAGGGGCTGCGTGAAGATTGGGGCTTTGTGACGCACCCTGCAGCACCTCCGTTTGGACGAATGCGGGCCTGTGGGATATAATTTAGCTTTGGAAGCAGATGTTATTTTATTCCCATCTTGTTTTCTGAAATGGTAACTGTTCACCACTATCCAGCGAAAACGGCCAAGGCCGCAAAGGGACAAAGCGTTGCACAGTTACCTGATATGTAGCTATTCCCGCCTTCATCCTTGGAAACCACTACCCGCATGATGCAAAGGAGTAAGGTTCTGTTTAGTTGTCCTGAAATAATTTAACGGAGGTTCATTGCGTGATTAATCGTAAAACACAAAGTATAGAATTCTGGCTGAATGAGTACAAGATCAGCGACGAGGATCATGAACTTATTTATGACCTGCTGGCTGAGTCCGATATTCCCAAGGCAACCAGCGAACTGGCTGTTGCCATCATCCGGCGACATGTCCAACAGGAAGAGCATTTTTTGCGCAATGAGCTTTCTAAAGCCCTGATTTACGATCCTGCTAAAACGTACGCGGTGGGTGATGTGCTTTATTTTCCCGCCCTGGATTTTCGCAAGGGGGAAGTAATTGCCATTCGGGAGGGCAACAATCCTGAACATGGCGATTTTGAGGTGATGACTGTTGCCATGGCTACCGGTCGCAAACAGCTTATGTTTGCCATGAGTCTGAAAACTGAGCATGTCCTTAACCGTGCCTCCGATGAACATCTGCTGGAGGATGAATCATTGCTTTCGCCTGAGGAAATTTTGGCCGAGGCAGGTGATGAGCTGCTGGCCAAGCTGGAAGCACATTTGGCTTCCAATCCCGATTTCTTTGTGCGGGCCGGAGATGCCTGGCTGACCACTGACCAGATTGTGCCGGTGAACATCGGGCACTTGAATTTGGCCGAGGCTTTGGTCGAGATGACGGGGGCGCCCGTGGCAACAGGGGCGTTGCTGGATCAGGTGGGGCTGCAAGCAGACATGTCGGAGGCGATTCGAATTTTCTCGCTGGATACGGCATTGCTGAGCGACGATCGATTCATCAAGGTTGGCCTGGGCAGCGAAACCGCGTGGTATTTGCGGCGGCTGATGCCCAGGGCCGCAGTCGAAACGCCCGAAGTGTTGCGCTATCAGCCCGTCGATTATGACCGCTCGATGCTGAATGCCGAGTTGTTGCAGGTGGAGCATGAGCTGCGCGATGAGTGGAGCGAAACGCCCGAGGCTGACGCGGATGCCGAATCCCCGAAATCAGCCATCTACAACCTCATCTACCCTCACGCGGTGGCTGGCACCATGCCTCTGACCAGCAACATTCGGCGAATGCTGCCCACAGGCAATGGTCAGGCCACAGCAATCACCCTGGTGGATGGTCGTTGGGGCAGCAAATTTGCCGCCTGGGTGGTGCATGAAGGGCGCTATGTGGCGGGCCTGGGCAATTGGTACAAAGAACACAAATTGCCCGTGGGCACGCAAGTCATGCTGCAAGCTACAGCTACGCCCAACGAGTATCTCATCGACTTCAAGCCGCAGCGGGCTCGGCGCCATTGGCTGCGACTGGCCATCGTTCAAGGTTCCAAACTCATCTTCCAGATGCAGCAAAAGAATATGAATGTGGCAGTGGATGATCAAATGGTGCTCACCGTGGGCGATCCCGCGGCCATCGTTGATTTACGTGAGCATCTTGAGCTGGAAAATTACGATGTCGATGATTTAGTGGCTTTGTTGATGCCTGAGCTGGTGCGCATGAGCCCGCAGGGCACAGCCCATGTTAAATCGTTGTATAGCGCTGTCAACCTGGTGCGCCGTTTGCCTCCTGCGCCTATCTTTGCCTCACTTATGAAAATGTCTGGCGCTGTTGATACCGGCAGCGGCTTCTGGAGCCTTTAAGCAAATGATGCTATGAAAGTCGAAATGTAACGCGTCATCGCTATCCGGAGTGCACCACCAAGCGCACAAAGACACCAAGGCACGAAGAAGAAGAAAAGAAACCATCAAAAAAAATCTGTGCCATCTGTGCCATCTGTGGTTGCCATCTTCGCCGTTCGCCGAGATGCACAGCGCTTTTCTCAAGTTTCAAATGTGCAGCTGCTTAAGCTTCTGCTTCATCAAATAAAAGGAAGAATTCTTATGGCCTGGAAACGTCCTACGCTTGATACACCCTTTCATGTTGATTGGGAATGGTGGCAAGCCAACGAAAGCAATTATCGATTTTATCTTTACGAACAACTTTGCGATGCCTGTCGTCAGCGTTTTTCGATTGATGAGGATGCTGTGGCTGTGGACTGGATTGACCCTGACACCGCCGAAGTAACGCAAAATGCAGACGCCTGGCTTATTTGCCTGATGAAGCATTGCTCAGATGAGCCCAATTATCTTTCTGCTGATTTGCCTTTGGCCGCCGCAATTTTCCGGGCGCTTTTGTCGAATCAGAACAAGGCGCAAACGCCAAGACAGCTTGCCAAATTGCTACCCTGGCGTGATGCCCGTACCATTTTGCGCATTATTGGCGGTCGCCGCACGCATTACGGCATCCGCCAAGTCGTTGATTAGGGGCGTCGGTCGGACAGCGTTCACGGGGCTGCATAAACCATAACATTCAGTAGCAATGACTGTCATCGGCATCAGATGGCAGTCATTTTTGCTATTGGATATTGCCGACCTGCTTTGAGGCCAGAACCCAGAATCTATCCTGTGTCGCTCATAGGTCGGGCGGTCTGTCCGCCCTTATGTTTCGCGCCTTAAAACTTCTTCTATCCAATCAGCCGCGGGCGCTGTCTTGGCGCCCGGACGCAGCCATACCAGGAATTCTCGATTTCCTTTGGGCCCGAGCAGCGGAGAGCTTACCAATCCTTGCGGCCCAAAATCATGCTTTGTCGCCCAGTCCAGCATCTCGCGCAACACCTGCCTGTGTACGCGCACATCGCGTATCACGCCCCCCTTGCCCACGCGCGCCTTGCCCGCCTCGAACTGCGGCTTGATGAGCGCCACAATGTGTCCCCTTTCGCTGAGCAAGCGCCTGGCCGTGGGGAGCAACAGGCGTAGTGAGATGAATGAAGCATCGATGACCACCAACTGTACCTTGTGGGGCAGCGCGTCCAGATAGCGGGCGTTGGTGCGCTCCATTACCACGACCCGGTCATCGTTGCGCAGTCGCCAATGAAGCTGTCCGTAGCCTACATCGATGGCATAAACCTTAGCCGCGCCCCGTTGTAGCAGTACATCGGTAAATCCCCCGGTCGAGGCTCCTAAATCGGCGCACACCCAGCCCGCGGGCGCAATGCCAAAAGCTGTCAGACCCGCGTCCAGCTTTTCGCCGCCGCGGCTCACAAAGCGGGGTCGCGCCTTTACGCGAATCGTGGCTGCCACCGGAATTTTGTGTCCCGCTTTGGTGGCAGGAACATCTTCCACCAGAACCAGGCCCGCCATAATCAGCCGCTGCGCCTGCTCTCTGCTTTCGGCCAGGGCCCGGGCTACCAGCAGTTTATCCAGACGCTCCTTTTTGCTCTTGCTCATACAGTTTCCTCGGGCGGCCAGCGATACACCTCAGTAAAGCCCAGCCTATCCTCGGGGCGTTCGTGCCAGGGCTGACCTGCCAGCGTGTTCCAGGCATGACCTGCCAGGCCCGGCGTTTCATCGGGGCCGCTGCGTGCGCGCATGGCCAGCACCAGCCCCAGGGGCACGCCCGCGCGGCGCAAAAAATGATACCGCAGCAGCGAGCGGCGCAGGCAAATGCCAAAGGGTGAACCGCGATCCCAAAAGGCCAGGGCATCCACCAGCTTGCGCACCTGTTCCGGGTTGCTCTCTTGCCAATCTGTTTGCTGCGGCGTGATGCTTTGCAGCAGGTCGGGCAGAGGCTGCGCGTGGTAGTGCGCGGGTAACGAGTGCTGCATCTGGCGAATTTCTGCCAGCATCTGGCGGCCCTGGGGGCTGAGTTGGGCCCGGGCCAGGATGGGCAGGGTGGCCAGGGCTGTGCGAAAGCTGGAAAGTGTGGGCATGGTGGGGAGGGGGAAGTGGATTCGCGTAGTCAGGGTGGTAGGGCGCCAAGCGTTCGATTTGCCATTCCTAGGAGACAACCGAGGCGTTGGGCGTTCTCTCTTCGATAAGAGCTTTTTGTTAGAATCGGGGTAACGGCTAACGTACCCGACTTCAATCACCACAAAGGCACAAAGACACTAAGAACACCAAGCATTTCAAAGCTTTTTCTTTTCTTCGTGCCTTTGTGGCTTCGTGTCTTAGTGGTTTTTAGCCGGGCTACCTTAGTCATAACGAGTCGGGGGGCAATCTTTCAAATCACCACTTCCCACAGTCCGTTATCGGTGGCGGGTGGGCTGATGGGTAGATGGGGGGGCAGGGGCGGCAGTGTCGCGGGGGATTGACTGGCTGTGCGGGTGAAGACGCGGGCCCGAATCAGGTGATGGGTCATCTCCTGCACCACAATCATTTGCGGCAGTGCGTTGTTTTGGATCTGTTGGGCAATTTCGTGTAGCCAGTTGGCTATCAGCGACCCCTCATCCTCTCCAACAGCCTCGATGTAATGTTGTGCGGTGGCTCCCGCGGCATTGGCGCTCATCTCGCTACCTGCCAGTGCCAGGCCCGCATGAGCAAAGAGCTGCTCGCGGCTGGCGCCAAAGCAGTGCAAACCATCATCCGCGGGCACAAAGCGCTGATAACTGGTGATGGGCAGCGCTTGTTGCAGCAGCCAGTGCCCCAGCGTTTTATCGCGGGCAATCTGCGCCTTGAGCGCGTCCAGGCCCGGGAATTTCATCTCATCTCGCAGGCGGGCCACAAAGGAAAGCGTCAGGCAGCGCCCATAAATGTTGGCATCGAAATCAATCAGATGCGCCTCGATGGTGCGGGTGCGGCCATCCACCGTGGGGCGCACACCAATGTTTACCACCGCGGGGTGCCGTTCGCCCTGCACATCGGCCCAGGCTGCATAAACACCATTAGCCAGATGCGCCCGATTTTGTGAAATGGCGATATTGGCGGTAGGAAATCCCAGGGTGCGGCCTCGCTGGTCGCCATAAACAATGACACCTGAGAGCGTGAATAGCCGTCCCAGCCAAGTGTTGGCCCACTCGATGCTGCCTTGCTGGATGGCCTGGCGAATGCGGGAAGAGCGCACCGGCACGCCCTCCCAGCGGAATTCGGGCGTGATATGAATTTGGATGCCTGTTTTTTGGCCGTATGCCTGCAAAAAGGAAATATCTCCCTGGCGCGCTTGGCCCAAGGCGAAATCGGGCCCCACCCACAAATCGGTCAGGCCCAGATGTTTTTGCAGCAGGGCCATAAAATCCTGGGCGCTGGTTTGTGCGGTTTGGTGGGTAAAGGGATGGACGATGCTGAAATCCAGTCCTGTTTGGGCATAAAGCTTCAGCCGTTCCGATAACGAGTTGATGCTGGCCATCGGTTTTTGCGGAAGCAGCACCGCCCGCGGATGGGGATGAAAGGTAAGCAGTCCGCAGGATGCACCCTGGGCCCGGGCTGCTTGGCGCATGGCATGAATAATGGCTCGGTGGCCGCGATGAACGCCATCATAGCTGCCAATGGTTAGATGCGTGGGCCCTGAAAGATGAGCCGCGGTAATGGATTCGTAGACTTGCATGGGGTATGTGGTGTGATGATGTACTGTCGTTGATGGTGTGAATTTGAAGGGGTGTAGTTCGCTTCCTTCCTGAGAGAACAACCAATTTTAAGTTCGAGATGCCTTAGCCGCGCAGCCAGTCGGGCAGGGTGTCGGTGGCGGATAGAACCACATCCGCACCCAAAGCGTACCAGCGCCCGGGATTGGCTTCGTGATCAATCATGGCGATGCTTATTTCAGCTTTTTGGCGGGCGGGGGGCCGTTGTCGGTAGTTCAGCACCAGCCGCAAATCATCCAGGCTGTCGCCCACCATCAGCGCCCGCGAAGTTTGCAAGGTAGCCACCGCCTGTTCCAGCAGCGCAGGATCAGGCTTGTGCCCCAGCTCATCGGTGAAAACTGCTTCTTCCACCAACAGGCCAGCAAAATCCAGGCCCGCGCGGGTGGTGCGCATCTCATTGCGGTTGCGCCCGGTGATAATGCCTATCTGACGCACCCCTGCTTGTCGCAAGCGCACAAAAAAGTCAGGAGCGACAAACGCACGTTCATCGTGGGCAAAACCGGGCATGTGCGCCACCACCGGCTGCGAGTCGTAAATGCGAGGATACAGCTCAGCACCCCAGTAGTGTGCATCGTAATAGCGCTGCATGGCGGCAAAATCGGGGGCCTCAGGGCCCGCGTACTGCTGTGCCCAGGCTTTGCCCCGGCCTGCGTTTTCCGCCACCAGCGCATACCAATCCTGCTGAGGTGGGATGCGACCCGCAGCCCGGGCTTGCAGCAACACCACCAGCGACCAGCTCATATCCCAATCGCTGTTAAAACCACCATCTCGCTTAAAAGCTTTGATGTGCGCCAGCGAGAGCCCGGCATCGGGCCATTGGTTTTCGCGGGCCAGTTTGCGGGCTACAAACAGGGTGCAGCGATTGTACGCCTCTTGTGCGGCCCACAAAACACCATCGACATCAAAAATGATGGTATCGAATTCAGGCATGACCCGCCATCCGTTCTCGAGCCGAGGCCGCGTGTGCATCCAGCCCCTCGGCATCTGCAATGCGTGCTGCCACCGCGCTCAGATGAGCGCCCGCCGCGGGTGTCAGGGCAATCAGGCTGATGCGTTTGATGAAATCTTCGACATTGACAGGAGAAGCATAGCGAGCTGTGCCCTCGGTGGGCATGATGTGGCTGGGGCCTGCGCTGTAATCACCCAAAACCTCGAAACTGCTTTCGCCCACAAAAATACCGCCCGCGTGCCGCACCTGGGGAACCAGTGCCCACGGGTCAGCCACCGAAAGGCAGAGATGCTCCGGTGCAAACTGGTTGGCAACTGCCACCGCGGTGGCCAAATCGGGGGTAATCACTGCGCCGCCGCGGGTGGGCAGAGATTGTGCGATAATCTGCGCCCGCGACAGTTTTTGCACCCGCGCGGCAATCTCATCTCCTACCTTTTGCGCCAGCTCGCGGCTGGGAGTGAGCAAGATGGCGGTGGCCAGGATGTCGTGCTCGGCCTGAGCCAGCAAATCTGCTGCCACCATGCCCGGATGCGCCTGAGCATCGGCGATGACCAGCGTTTCGGTGGGGCCAGGCAGACCATCGATGCCCACTACGCCAAAAACCTGGCGCTTGGCCAGAGTAACAAAAAGTCCGCCCGGGCCCACAATTTTATCTACCGGCTGGATGCTTTCAGTTCCGTAAGCCATGGCGCCAATGGCCTGCGCACCGCCCAGCGCGTATAACTCGTCGATTTCGGCAATGGCCGCGGCAGCCATCACCACATCGGGGATGCGCCCGGTTTCGCGGTTGGGAGGTGTTGTGGCAATCACCCGCGGCACGCCCGCAACCCGGGCAATCACCGCGGCCATGAGCAACGATGAGGGTAGCGGCGCACTGCCGCCCGGCACATACACCCCCACCGAATCCAGAGGACGCACCAACTGCCCCAGCGTGCCTTCAGCCGTCTCTTGATGCAGCCAGGAATGCGCGGGCTGGCGTCGATGAAAGGCTGCAATGCGTTCAGCCGAAGCCTCTAGCGCTTGGCGTAAGTCAGGCTCCAGGCGATGAAGCGCCTCTTGCCACTGTTGGGGAGATGTGGCATAAGTCTGGGCCCGTACGCCGTCGATGCGTTCAGTCCAGTACTGCAAGCCCGCATCGCCGCGGGTGCGGATATCGGTCAAGACGCGGGCCACAGCTTGCTCGGGCGTTAGCGGCTGCCCGAACAGCTTTTGAATACCATCCAGCAGGCTTTGCGGATAGGTGGTTTCGGCCCAGGTTTTGCGTTGCAGAATGCCCTTTTGGGCGGTTTCGAGATTATAAATGGGAAAGTGCATAGCTTTTGTAAAAATGGGTGAGAGATGGCGTTGCATCCGGCTATTTTGAACCACGCCTATTATCCCCCAAGTTGCGACGGTTGACAAAGTCCTATCCTTATGCTAATCTTGCAATCACAATTAAGTCGGTGATGCCATGAAAATTGAAATGTGATGATTCATCACTATCCAGAGTGCATCACCAAGAGCACCAAGGCACCAAGAAAAAAGGTAACGACACAAAGACACGAAGAACAGCAAGCATTTCAAAGCTTTTTCTTTCTTTGTGCCTTTGTGGCAAAAAGAGGACCGAGCTCTAACCGTTGCATCAAAAAAACAACGACCCTGACGGAGATAAGTAATCGGTGGCGTTCTCAGAGAGTTGCCGGTCGCTGCAAGGCAATGAATCAAACCGATGAACTCCCCTCCCGAGTCGCCCGACCCAAGCCGAATGGTGGTAAGTTGGGACGGTTGGCCCCCGTTACGGGCTTGTGTTAGTGAGTCGTGCCAGGGCAGGTTAGCTTGAACCTTTGCCATGACCGCACCGATTTCTGACTAACACGGAGGTCATGGCCGCGAGGCCGTGGCGAATCCAGGTGGCACCACGAGCGCCCCCTCGTCCTGGAACGAGCGGGCGTTTTTTCTTTGTACCAGGCAGGAGGAAGCTATGATTGACATCAAATTATTACGTGAAAAACCGGAAGTCGTGCATGAGGCCATGCGCAAGCTGGGGGCCCAAGATGCGCCCGTGGCGGACGCGATTCGTCTGGATTTGCGCCGTCGTCACATCCTGACCGAGCTGGAGGCGCTAAAAGCTGAGCGCAACACCGGCTCCAAGCAAATTGGGGCACTGATGCGTTCGGGCCAGCGCGACGAGGCCGAGGCTATCAAGGCCCGCATGAGTGCCCTGGGGCAGCAAATTGGCGAGCTGCAAGGGGAGCTGAATCAGGTTGAAAAGGATTTGGAATGGGCCATGCTCAACATTCCCAACATTCCGTTGCCCGAAGTGCCTGTGGGAGCTGATGATAGCGAAAATGTGGTGACGCGTGTGGAAGGAACGATGCGCAGCTTCGACTTTGCTCCCAAGCCGCATTGGGAGCTGGGCGAGGCTCTGGGCATCATCGACTTTGAGCGCGGCGTCAAAATTTCGGGCAGTCGTTTTTATGTGCTCAAAGGTTTGGGCGCCAAATTGCAGCGGGCGCTCATCAACTGGATGCTGGATGTTCACATCGAAAAGCATGGCTACACCGAGGTTTATCCACCTTTTATGGTGCGCAGCCACGCATTGCTGGGCACAGGCAATTTGCCCAAATTCGCCGATAATTTGTACAAGGATCACGAGGAGGATTTGTGGTTTATCCCCACAGCCGAGGTGCCCGTGACCAATATGTATCGTGACGAAATTTTAGATGGCGCGCAGTTGCCCATCAAGCATGTGGCTTTTACGCCCTGTTTTCGACGGGAAAAATTCAGCGCGGGCAAGGATACGCGCGGCATCAAGCGGGGGCATCAGTTCGATAAGGTGGAGATGGTGAAGTTTGTCACGCCCGAGACTGGCCGGGCCGAGCTGGATAGCCTCATCGAGGATGCTTCGGATATTGCCCGACTGCTAAACCTGCCCTTTCGCATTATCCA
The DNA here is from genome assembly GCA_964565065.1 of uncultured Caldilineales bacterium. GTDB lineage: Bacteria > Chloroflexota > Anaerolineae > J102 > J102 > M2005. The sequence goes on from CAZMDD010000027.1 coordinate 36,443, forward strand.
GATGTGCACTGGTGACCTGAGTTTTGTGGCTGCCATCAAGTTTGATGTGGAGCTGTGGGCTCCGGGCGTGGAGGAATGGTTGGAGGCCAGTTCTTGTTCACTTTTCACCGATTTTCAGGCCCGACGGGCCAATATCCGCTATCGTCCCGAAAAAGGGGCCCGACCTCGCTATGTTTATACTCTCAATGGCTCGGGCCTGGCTTTGCCGCGCCTGGTCATTGCCATTCTCGAAAACTACCAGCAAGCTGATGGCAGCGTGGTGGTTCCCGAGGTGCTGCGGCCCTACATGGGGGTCGATGTGATTGCATGACGAGGCCAAGCCCTTTGCAATAAGGTTTTAGTAATGATGCTGGCCGCCCAGCTAAACCAAGGCTCGAAAGTGACGAAGCGAGAGAAAGCTTCCTCGCTTCCTCCTTTCGTCTATCTTCGTCTGATGAATGGTACTCGCCGCCAGGTTTTTGCCCTGATTGCGCTTTGTGCTTTTGTTTTGGCTGGCGGGTGGGGATGGCAACATTGGCGCCACGCGGTGGTTCCGCTGGGCCCGCAGCGCCACGTTCTCACCCGTAATCCCAAGGTTGGGGTGCATACGCGCCTGGAAAATGAAGTTGAGCCCTGGAAGATCAAAAAGTCGTTGGTGATGGTGCGAGAATTGGGGACGCCGTGGGTGGTGGAGTATTTTCCCTGGGCCTTTAGCGAGCCCAGGCCCGGCCATTATGATTTTTCGCACGCAGATTTGGTGGTAAATCATGCCCATCGCCAGGGGCTAACGGTCATTGCCCGTCTGGGGTTGGTTCCTGAATGGGCGCGGCCCCGCGATACTACCAGCACCTATCTTGCGCCCGATGCGTATCCTGCCTTTGCCGATTATGCGGCTGCGTTTGTGCGCCATTTTCAGGGGCGTGTGCGCTATGTCATCCTCTGGAATGAGCCGAATTTGGCGTTGGAATGGGGGTATCGGGCCCCAGACGCGGCTAGCTATACGCAAATGCTTTGCACCGCGGCCACAGCCATACGCGCGGCTAATCCCGATGTGGTGATTTTGGCTGGGGCGCTGGCTCCTACTTTGGGAGATCCTACGGGTGAGCTGGGCGTGGGAGATCTTGATTTTTTGAGTGAGATGTATGATGCGGGCGCGGCCTCCTGCTTTGATGCTTTGGCCGTGCATGCTTATGGGCTCACTTTTCCGCCGGAGGATGCGCCAGATCTGCAGGTTTTGAATTTTCGGCGGGTGGAGCTGTTGCGGCAGATGATGGTGGCTCGCGGGGATGCGGATAAGCCTATTCACATCACTGAAGCTGGTTGGAATGATCATCCCCGCTGGACGCGGGCGGTACGTCCGGCACAGCGGATTCGGTACACGGTTCGGGCCTGTGAGATGGCGGAGGTCTGGCCCTGGTTGGCGTCGCTGAATTTTTGGGTTTTCCGCTATCCCGTGCCCGAAAAGAGCTTTCGCGATTATTACACCTTTGTAAGCACCGATTTTCAGCCTAAACCCCTTTATCTTGAACTGCAACAGGCCCTGCGTCCGTAGTGGCAGCGCCCCATGTCGTCATTCACAGGCATCAAGGTCAACATGGGGGCTTGCGCCTTATAGAGGTCTGCTGGCTTCGATTTCGATGCGCATCATGCCCACCTGGGCTTTGCCTGCTGCGGTTAGCGGATATTGGGCCAGGTAGTGGTCGGCAATGTTTTCGATGAAGGTTTCCCGCAGGTTCTGGGGCAGGCGTTGGGTGTAGGGCAGCCAGGTGGTGCGCAACCAGCCCATGAGTCCTGCTTTGCCATTTTGTTCCATGGTTTTGGGTATCATCTCGATGCGCCCGATGTTGAAGCCAGCTTCGGTGAGCAGGGTGCGATAGGTTTCGGCTCCGAAGAAGCCGTAGGGAAAGTCGAAGTCGTGGAAGTAGGGCTGCCATGCAGGCTGTGCCATGCATTCATCCAGTACGGCCACCATGGCCGCCGCATTGCCCTGGCCTCCCATCTGTAACAAAATACGGCCTCCTGGTTTTAGGCTTTGGTAGATGCCGGCCAGCACCGGGCGGTGATCTTTGATCCAGTGCAGCGCAGCATTGGAGAAGACGACATCGAAGCGTTGCGCAAAGGTGATGCTGCGGGCATCCATCACGCTAAAGCTTAGGTTGGGATGGGCGTGGCGTGGGTAGCGTTTTTGCGCCAGGCGAATCATTTCGGCTGCACTGTCGATGCCGATAATTTGGCCCGCGGGCAGGTATCGGGCCAATTCGGCGGTGACTTTGCCTTCGCCGCAACCCACATCCAGCAAATGCTCTGTGCCCGAGAGGGTGAGCTTGTCTATGAGTTCGCGGGCCCATTGTTGTTGCGCACCGGAGTGCTTTTCGTAGTCGGCGGCGTTCCAGGTGTAATGGCTCATGTAACCTCTGTGGCGATGCGTTTTCGGGCCAGGGCGCAGTAATCGGGTGAAAGTTCGTAGCCCACATAGTGCCGTCCAGTGCTGGCCGCGGCCACGCAGGTGGTTCCCGAGCCGGCAAAGGGGTCCAGCACCACGTCATCCACATAGCTGTAAAGTTGGATGACCCGCCGGGCCAGTGCTACGGGAAAGGGGGCGGGATGCCCGATTCGTTTGGCCGATTCGGGCGCAATGTTCCACACTGAGAGCGTGGCGTCCATAAAGTCTTCCCGGCTGATGTCTGATTGGCCTTTGTCGGGCCGGGAAAAGGCTTGTTTGGCAAAGACCAGCAGATATTCGTGCAGGTCTCGCAGTCGCGGCGATTTGGCGCTCATCCAGCTTCCCCAGGCACAACTGCCGTTGGCGCCTTTGCCTTTTTGCCAGATGATTTCGCCCATGGGCAAAAAGCCTAGGTCGAGATGCACCTGGTAGTAGAACATGTGTAGCGGGATGTAGGGTTTGCGTCCCAGGTTGGCGATGTTGATGACGTAACGTCCGCCCGGGCGCAGGGTGCGGTACACCTCATGTCCCACGTCGCGAATCATTTGCAGATAAGTTTGCAGTCCCAAATCCTCCTCGTAGTCTTTGCCCACGTTGTAGGGAGGCGAGGTAAAGGCCAGGCCCACGCTGTTATCGGGGATGGCTTTCATGTGGGTGGAGGAGCCCTGGTAGATGTGATTGGCCCACGGGCCCGGCTGCGGCACAGCGCTTTGCAATAATGCTTGTTTGCTGGCTGGCTGGGCAAAGAGTTCTTGCAACAAGTTGCGCCGATAAAAGGTGGAGGCGTCGTGCGATTCGCGTCGGCCTGCGCCAAAGGTTGAGGTTTCGGTTCGTTTCATGGGCTGCAATGGTTTTGCGGGCGGTGGGTGATTGGATCAGGGTGAGGGATGTGCCAAGGTTAGCGCAATCTTGGGCTGGCGTCAAATTGTCGGCGTGGTTGTAGAAATGGATGGGGAGCCATCCGTCCCTCACGTGTCCGCACCCGCCTCATGCCTGCAATCGCAATTGCCCAATAGCACGCTTCTCGTTATAATGAGTGCATCACCGCAAACAGGAGTTGCCTTTGATAAGAATTTTGTAACGATTGCACCATGCCTACATGAATACTGCATCGTTACTACTGTGATACTCATTCCCCTCAGAATACCATGACGCAGCGCCCGGGCTGTGGCCTGTTTGGGATGGCCGCAGTTGACGAGGAGAAGGTTGTCGTCCGCAAGGGCGACTTAACCCTGGCCCGGCCAGCGGGAAAATCGAAAGATCGGCGGATGCCTTCCCGGTGTACCACCACCGGACGTCATGGGGAAAACTGAAAGTTGCACCTGAAAACTGTCGGGCGACCGGCAACACAAAGATGCAGCAGTGGCGACAATTTCATCTTTTGCTATTCTGGAACAGGAGCATGTTTATGTGCGGCATTGTTGGCTATGTGGGCCCGCGCGCGGCCACCCCTATCATCCTCGAAGGCTTGAAACGGCTGGAATACCGCGGCTACGACTCTGCGGGCCTGGCTGTCATCGAAATCAACGGCAATATCGAAATCCGGCGTGACGCTGGCAAACTTGTCAATTTGCAAAATCGAGTGTCCGAAGCCCCTCTGCATGGCAACATTGGCATCGGGCACACCCGCTGGGCTACCCACGGCCCACCGACACCCTACAACGCCCATCCCCACACTGCCCGCGATGGCAACATTGTTGTGGTGCAAAATGGCATTGTTGAAAATTTCTTGCCCCTGCGTGACGAATTGCTAACCCAGGGTTATCACTTTGCTTCTGACACCGACACCGAAGTCATCGTGCAGCTTATTCATCGTGAATTTACCCGTACCAAAGATTTGGAAGAAGCGGTGCGGCAAGCGTTGGTACGGCTGCAAGGTCCTTCGGCAGTGGTGGTGCTTAGCAGCTACGAGCCCGATAAACTCATCGCTGCCCGCTTGGGCAATGCCGGAGCGGTGGTCATTGGCTACGGTGATGATGAGATGTACTTGGCCTCCGACATTCCCGCAATTTTGGAACATACCCGGCAGGTGAGTTTTTTGGAGAATCGAGAAATGGCCATCCTCACCCGAACAGGACTGCAACTTTGCGATTTAGAGGGCGCCCCCTTGCCACCCAAAGCAAAAGTTCTCATTCCCTGGGATCCTATTGCTGCGGCCAAGGGGCCTTATCGTCACTTTATGCAAAAGGAGATTTTTGAGCAGCCTAATGCGCTTACCGACACCCTGCGCGGGCGGGTTGATTTTACCACGGGGCGTGTTTCTCTGCCCGAGGCTCATCTCGGGCCCGACCGGGTGCGGGGCATCAAAAAAGTGACCATCGTGGCTTGCGGAACGTCTTACTATTCGGGCCTGGTGGGCAAATTCTACATCGAGCGCCTGGCCCGCTTGCCCGTAGAGGTGGATTATGGCTCTGAATATCGCTATCGCCAACCCATCGTGGATGCCGAAACCCTGTTTGTGGCCATCACGCAATCGGGTGAAACTGTCGATACGCTGGCTGCCATGGATGAGGCCCGACGGCATGATGCCCGCTTGCTGGCCATTGTCAATGCCATGGGTTCGCAAGCGGCCCGGGTGGCGCATGGCGTCATCACCATGCAGGCCGGCCCTGAAATCGGCGTTGCCAGCACCAAAGCCTTCACAGCATCGGTGATGGACCAATTGCTGCTGGCCATGTATCTGGCGCAGCAACGTGGGTTGCTGGATGAGGCCGCATCGCTGGCCCTGGCCCATGAGTTGGCCCTCCTGCCGCAAAAATTGGGGGATGTGCTGGCGCAGGATGCCAAAATCAGAGAGCTGGCTATCCGCTATGCTAACTACAGTGATTTTCTTTACCTGGGACGGGGATTGCACTATCCCATTGCCCTGGAGGGGGCGCTCAAACTCAAGGAAATCAGCTATATCCACGCGGAGGGTTATCCTGCGGGCGAGATGAAGCACGGGCCTATTGCTCTGATTGATGAAACGATGCCTACCGTGGCTCTGGCGCCCCGCAATAGCGTCTACGATAAAATGGTCAGCCAGGTCGAGCAGGTTAAAGCGCGACAAGGTCTGGTTATTGCTGTGGTCAATCCTGGGGATGAGGTGGTAGCAGCCAAAGCGGATGATCTCATTACCATTCCTGAGGCCTCACCCTGGCTGCTGCCCATTCTCAGCGTTGTTCCTTTGCAACTCTTTGCCTATCATATTGCTGTCTGGCGTGGTTCCGATGTCGATCAACCCCGTAATCTGGCCAAAAGTGTGACCGTGGAGTGATGGCAGCTCATGCTTCCGAAACAGCAGCCCGCACATCGCCTCCTACACGTTTCAGGCGTCTGCGGGCAGCTTCAGGAGAACAGGCCCGCAGGGTGCTCACAATGGCCACCTTGACATCGTTGACACTTTCAGCCAGGGCTGCTGCAGCTTCTGTTTCATCGATGTTGCAGGCTTGCGCCACAATGCGCCGTGCCCGTTTTTGCAATTTGGCATTCTGTTGCCGCACGTCTACCATCAAATTGCCGTAAGTTTTGCCCATACGCACCATGACGCCGGTACTGAGCATGTTGAGGATGAGCTTTTGTACAGTGCCAGCCTTCAGGCGTGTTGAGCCGGTGATGACCTCTGGCCCTACCAGTGGCGCTAACACGAAATCGGCGACATCGGTAGTGGGTGCGGGTAGATTGCAGGTGATGGTGGCGGTTAGGGCGCCGCGGCTGCGGGCCTCGGCGAGCGCTCCAATGACATAGGGCGTGCGCCCACTTGCAGCGATGCCTACAACGCTATCCAGCGGGCCTACTGTCAGCTCTGCCATCGCTTGACTGCCCTTAGCCGGATCATCTTCGGCTTCTTCTATCGATTCGGTTAAGGCCCTGTTTCCACCGGCAATAACCCCTACCACCAGGTCTGGGCTGGTGTTGAAGGTTGGCGGGCATTCCGAGGCATCCAAAACGCCTAATCGTCCCGATGTGCCCGCACCCACATAAATCAGGCGTCCTCCCTGCTGCATGCGTTGTGCAATCGCATCAATCGCCGCGGCAATGGTGGGCAGATTCGGGCGCACGGCAGATACGGCTCGTTTATCCTCCAGGTGCATTAAGCTTACCAGTTTGAATGTGTCCAGTTGATCAAAATTCCGGGTAAGCTCATTGCGCTGCTCCGAGGCCCAAACATTGGCTGCTTGCTGGACATGTATATCAAAAGGCCAAAGTTTATGCCCCACCAGCTCCAATGCCAGGAATCCGGCACCAGTTGCGGCATCAAAATGAGGCAATTGCGGGCGTGCCGCGGGCACGCGGGTGCGGATGGTTTGTGATGCAACGGAACGATAGAAGGCATTATTGAGCAAAAGTCCGCCGCTGAATACCAGGGGGAATTGTTTTGTTTGTGAAAGTCCCAGCTTTCGAGCCACTGTTTCTACGCTGGCGGCCAGTGCCTCTGCGGCATTAAGCAAAATTTCAGTTGCCAGCAGATCATTGGTTGTAGCAACTTCCAGCACCAGGGGCGCCAAAGCCGCAATTTCAGAGGCGGCAGGTCGCGATGAATAAATCCATGAGATGATATCCTGTGGCGACGCCAATTGCAGCTGGGCGAGGATGCGAGGCAGCAGGATGGTTGGCTGCTCGCTGCCATCGATGGTCTTGGTAATGGCTTGCAAGGCGCTTTGTCCGATGGCATAGCCACTTCCGCTATCCAGCAAGTGGCCCCAGCCTCCTGCCCGTGCCGTTTCGCCGTCGTTATTTTCGCCATAGACCATCATGCCCGTGCCCGAAATGACCACCACGCCCGCGCGGGCGCCTATTCCGCCCACCAGCGCGCCTAACGCGTCGGTGCATACGTACCCGGGCGCATGAGGCAGCAACGATTGCTGTATTGTTTGCAGAATGCGGACCTGAGCCGGGCGTCCTGCGCCTGCCAGCGCCCAAACCACAGCCGAAGCATCTTCCAGCCTGACGCCTGCGGCATCGGCTGCGGCTTGCATGGCCGTTAGCAGCGCCAAACGAGTATTTTCTTTTCCCATCAGCAGCAGATTCGAAGAGCCAGCACGTCCGCGGCCCATCTCTTGGCTCAATTCATTTAGAATCACTGCTTCTGTTTTGCTGCCGCCACCATCGACGCCAATAACAAATGAGATCATACATTCCTCTGCAATTAAGTGATTGATGCTATAAAAGTTGACATGTAACGGTTTATCGCTATCCAGAGCGCACCACCAAGCGCACAAAGGCACCAAGACACGAAGAACACCAAGAATTTCAAAACTTTTTCCTTCTTTGTGCCTTGGTGGCTTCGTGGTTTCTAGCCGGGCTACCTTAGTAGTAACGAAACGCTCAAGAAAAATTTGTGCTATCTGTGGCTGCCATGATTTAACCACAGATTCTCACAGATTTTCACAGAAAACATCAAGAAAATCTGTGCCATTTGTACCATCTGTGGTCGCCATGGCGACGAATCCATATCGATGTTAGTGAACGAGCTCCGAGGCAATAAAGCTATGCAGACGCATGCGAAATTGGGTAATGGGCTCACTGTTTCGGCCATAATAGACCCGATTTGTCAATAACGTGATGACGAGTTGCTGCTCTGGCTCGACCCAAAGCGATGTTCCGGTGAATCCCGTGTGACCAAAGCTGTGGGGGCTGAATCCTGGCCCCACGGGATTATCGAAATCTGAAGCCAATTGCCACCCCAAGCCGCGCCGCACACCTTGCCAATGATACTGTTCATGCGTCATTTCAGATAAAAATGTGTTAGAGGCGCGGGCTTTTAGCATGGCATGACCCAAACAGCTTACATCACTGGCCGAGGCAAAAAGGCCTGCATGTCCAGCTATGCCACCCAGACAGGAGGCATTTTCATCATGTACCTCGCCCCACAGGCGCCGCTGACGCCAGGGACAATATTCTGTGGGCGCAATTTGTTGCTGACTGTAGCAGGTTAGCGGCCTGTAAGTACAGAATTTCATGCCCAAAGGCTCACAAACAGTCGTTATTACAGAATCTTGTAATGATTTGCCAGTTAAACGCGTAACTGCTTCGCCCAATAAGATGAATCCCAAATCACTGTATAAAAAACGAGTGCCTGGAAGATAAACAAAGCGAGGAGTGCGTAATAAGTGCTTGATTCTGCGTTGCGTTATTTTAGCGGGAAGGTGCTGAGGAAAAGGGGGTGGGCTGTTATGGGCGTCGTTACATAAATTCTCCCACGCGGCTAAGCCAGATGTGTGCGTGAGTAGATGCCAGAATGTAATCTGGCCAGCATCTACCTTTTTGTGGGCCAGCGCTGGGTCCTGAGGCTGAACTTGTTTACTGTGCGGGTCGATGCCTGGCAACAGCGGGTGTTTTCCCTGCATTTCTGGTAAAACCCGCGTGATGGGCGTCTGCAGACCAAGTTGATTCGTTTGCAAAGCCTGCATCAAGACTGTTGCGGTAAAAAGCTTGCTTAGCGATGCAATATCGAACAAAGTTTGGCGATGAACTTGCCCTGTTTGTTGTTCTGGGTCAATCCAGCCATAGGCCCGATGAAAAATTGTTTGCGTATTTTGTGTAATATGCAGCACTGCTGCAGGGAAAACTTGCTGCAAGCCCTGCTGCATAATAGCATCGAGATTTTGTTGTGTTGATGAGGAAAAGTGTCGGGCCAATATCAGTAATCCTATTTGCCGATACCTGCTGTCAGGCCCGCAATAATTTGCTTGGTAGCCAAAAGGAAAATAATGACCAGCGGCAGAGTCGTGATGATGAGCCCGGCGAACAAAGTAGACCAGTCAGCCTGAAATTCACCAAAGAAACGAGTCATGCCAACGGGCAGCGTCCACTTATTGGTGGAGCGCAACAGAATCAGGGGGAAGAAGAAATCGTTCCACAATGGCACAAATTGAAAAACTACCACTGTTGCCAGGGCGGGGCGTACCAATGGCAGCATGATTTTACCAAAGATGGTGATCTCGCCCGCGCCATCGATGCGGGCAGCTTCGCTTAACTCTTGCGGCAATTGTCTGAAGAAAGATGAAAGAATGAAGATGGAAAATGGAATGCCAGTGGCTGCATAGACAAAAATAAGCCCCATGCGGTTATCAATGAGTCCCATCTTGTTGAGCAACAGGAACAATGGCACGATAGCCAGACGGAACGGCAGCATCAGTCCAGCCAAGAAAAAAGAGGAAAGAAATCGGCTGCCTGTAAAAGTATATCTTCCCAGCATGTAGCCTGCCAGAGCAGCCACCGATGTGGCCAATAAGACAGATGCCACGGTAATCATCAGCGAATTGACGAAATAAACATTGAAATTGGCCTGTCCCCATGCTTTGACAAAGCTATCAAAGCTGATGGAAGTGGGCAAGCCCATGGGGTTCTTGAAAATTTCGCGGGTTGGGCGCAGGGCGTTGCTTACTACCAGCAGTAATGGAATCAGAACTATCGCGGCGTAACCCCAAAGCAAAACATTAACGCCAATGTCGCTCAGGTTTAGATGACGGGATGAAGTCGATGTGCGATGTGTCATTGTAAATCCTCCTCCCAGCGGCGGAAACGTCCCAGCATAAGCATAGAAACGCCAAAGATAAAGATGAACATGAGCACTGCCAGAGCAGAAGCCAAACCAAAGGCATCGATGCCACCGCGGAAGGCTGTGCGATAAAAGACCAAACCTAGCACATCGGTAGAGCCAGCAGGTTCACCATTGACACCGCCCATGGCCCAAACAATACCGAACGCATTGAAATTACCAATGAAGGTGAGCACTGTAACGATGCCGATGACTGGCAAGAGTAGCGGGGCTTCGATGTGGCGGAAAAGCTTCCAACTGGTAGCGCCATCAATACGAGCCGCTTCGCGCAAATCTTCGCCGATGTTGGCCAGACCTGCCGAAAAGAGGAGCATGGGAAATCCCACCCATTGCCAGGCATTGACCAAAATGATGACCGGTAAAGCTGTAGCTGGGTCACCTAGCCAAGGACGGGCCCATGCACCCAGCCCAACGGCTTTGAGCACCTGATTAATGGGCCCAAAAAGAGGATTCAGCATCAGGCTCCATAAATAACCAACGACCAGTGCGCTGATGAGATAAGGCATGGTGTACAGGCTTTGAAGAAAGCGTTTTCCAAATCTTGAAACATAGAGCAATCGCGCGAACAACAGCCCCAAGCTGTTTTGAATCAGCATGGTTCCGATGAAGAAGTAGACGTTATGCAAGAAGGCTTTGGGCAGTTGTTCATTTAGGGGATAACGTGTCAATAATTCCTGAAAATTACGCAATCCTACAAAGCCACCTCGTACCAGCCCTTTGAATTCGAAGAAGCTAAAATAAAGGGATTGAAACAGGGGCCACACCATAAAAACGGAATAAAGCAAAAATGCAGGCAGGATGAAAAGTGCAATCATACCCCATGCAGGGGCGCCACTGCCTACACCTTGAACCTTTTTGCGAGGTCTGGTTTTGTGGGCTTTTTTTGTCAAGTCAGATGCTGTCATACTGATGCCCCCTGGAGTGTGAAAATTGGCGGGGCGCAGAGTCACCCCGCCAATTTTCCTTGCTTAGAGATGAAATGGCGTGGGATTATTGTCCCGGCTTGAACCATTGCGAGACGCCATCTTGCACGCTCTTGGCTACTTCTTCTGCGGTCATATCGCCTAACAGCATCTTTTGGATGCCATTCCCCAGCAGCGTGCTGCCGGAGGGATCACCGTAACGGAAGTTGACCAGGTGCAGGTAGGACGTGGGGGTTTCGGCATAGAATTTGGCGAATTTTTGCAGCAGCGGGTCCACAGGTTTGGTGTCGGCCAGCGGCGAAAGCTGTTTGATTTTCTCAGTGAACATTTGGCCAAATTCTGGTGTACCCATCCATGTGACCAGCTCGATGGCCTCTTCTTGGGCATCGCTTTGAGCGTTGACGCCGTATGAGCCATCCATCCAGCCAGGAGTCAGCGGGCTATCCAGCACTGAGTCGGGCGCTGGTGGCACACGGAAAACATCCAAATCCAGATCGCCGGCCTGATCTCGCCAGAATCCCACCTCGAAGGAGCCGCCAATGAAAATGGCCGCCCGCTCTGTGATGAACAGAGTGCGAGAATCCTGATAACCGACACCGACCACATCATCTGCCATGTAAGGCTGCAGATCTTTTACCAATTGAATGGAGGCGATGTAGTTGGGATCCATGAAGTCTGTTTCGCCAGCCAGCACTTTCTTTTCAAATTCAGGGCCACCATAGCGAGGAGCGCCTACGGCATCGTGGATGATGGGAAGCATCCAGGTGTCTTTGGCGGGGGCTGCCAGTGGGATGTAGCCTTCCTTTTTCAGCGTTTCCAGAACGTTGATGAATTCATCCCATGTCTTGGGCTCGCTCAGTCCCAGTTTGTCGAAGATGCCTTTGTTGTAATAGGCTGCTACTGCCTGGATACCAAAGGGAACGCCATAGACATGACCATCTTTGATGCCAGTTGCGCCCTTGAGCAGGCCCGGAGTGAAGTTGGCGAGGGTCTCGACTTTGCCATCCAGGGCAACGAGTTGTCCTGCCTCGGTTAGTGGTTGCAGACCACCATAGGCCCGGAGCTGCGCAATGTCGGGGCCACCTTCGCCAGTCAGGCCGGTGGCCAGAATGTTGTTGTAGTCGGTGTTGACAAAGGTGACAAACTCGACGGTGACGCCTGGGTGGGCTGCTTCGTAAACATCGAAGATTTCGTTGTAGGCTTGTTCATCCTCTGTGCGCCACGACCAGACTGTCAGCGTTACAGGTTCTTTTTCTTCCTTTTTGGGCGCCTCGGTGGCTTTGGCAGGCGCCTCGGTGGCTTTGGCAGGTGCCTCGGTGGCTTTGGCGGGCGCTGGGGCTTTGGTTGCAGCAGGTGCCTGGGAGCATCCAGCCAGGGCTGCCAGCAAAACCACCAACACAACCAGTTTGTACAACATAGATTTGCGTGTCACAATCTTTCTCCTGAGTTGAGTGATGTTGAGAGGGAGGGGCTCATGGTACGGTATGTGTTTTTCAAATGGCAATCTCCTCTTTTCAGAGTGCATTCAGTTCTGCTTGGAAGACATAACGATCTGCGCGGTAGGCTGATTCGGTGTATTCAAAGGGTTTTCCCCATTGATCAAAGGTGATGCGTTTGTTTCTGAGCACCGGCGCACCTTCTTGCAATTTCAGTAGCTCTTGTTCTCGTTGGCTGCACAGGTCAGCTCCAATTTTTTGCACTGCTCTGGCGGGTGAAATTTGGTAGTTTTCGGCAAGAATTTTGTAGAGTGAGTTGTCTTCAAGGTTTTGGTGCAAGAGGTTTTCGATGCCATGAAAGTGCAAATGGCTGGTTTCCAGCGCTATTGGTTTTTCTTGTGCCAGTCGGAGACGTTCCAGGAGTAGAATTTTTTTGCCCGGAGAAATTTGCAGGGCTTGCATGGCCAAAATAGGGGGATGAATGAGTTCGATTCTGATAACTCGAGCTCCTGGACGCAAGCCCCTGGCCTTCATGTCTTCGGTAAATCCGGTGAGTCTGGTCAGACCATGTTCGATTTTCGGTTCAGCAACAAATGTTCCTCGTCCCTGCTGACGCCGTAAAAGCCCTTCGATGGCCAGCTCTGTCAGCGCCTGACGCGCGGTCATGCGGCTAATGCGATATTGCTCACTTAGTTCCCGTTCCGAGGGGATCATGTCCCCAGGCTGCCATTCGCCCGTTGCAATTTTCTCGCGCAAGAGCTCTTTGAGCTGATAGTACATGGGGAGGGGATTGCTCTTATCTATCATCAAGATGTCCATGGGGGAATGGTATAATGTATGGTGGTCTATACCAATATAACAGTGTAGGCCCGAAATGTCAAGAGGTTTTTGACTGTTTATTGGCCAGCGGCAAGTTTTCTCACCAATCCTTGCTTTTTGGTTACTACTAAGGTAGCCCGGCTAGAAACCACGAAGACACGAAGCCACAAAGGCACGAAGAAAAGAAAAAGCTTTGAAATGCTTGGTGTTCTTAGTGTCTTTGCGCCTTTGTGGTGATTGAAGTCGGGTACGTTAGTCG
>CAZMDD010000028.1:0-3810 GCA_964565065.1 uncultured Caldilineales bacterium
GGCTACCCTTGCCAAGCCCTCTGGGCTGCACGGCTGAGCCCCAGTGGGGCTTTGCACCCGTAGCCCGAGGGTTTAGCCTCGGGCGGAGCGGCGCAGACGAGTCAACCTTAGCAGTTACGAAAAAGGTTTGAAATGCTTGGTATTCTTCGTGTCTTTGTGCCTTGGTGGTGATTGAAGTCGGGTACGTTAGTCGTTACCATTTCTCAGGAAAAGTATCGCCATGAGCCTCTTTGATCGTTGGAAGAAACTGTTTACCGCCTCGGGCATCGAGCGGCGCAGCTACTGGGTTCACGCCCGCTGCCAGCGCTGCGGCGAAGTCATCTCCGCCCGCGTCGACCTACTCAATGACCTTAGCCGGGATTTTGATACTCAGCAATTCATCGCCCGCAAAACCCTCATGGGTGATGGGCGCCACCGCTGCTTCCAGCGTCTCGAAATCACTCTAATCTTCGATAAAAAGAAGCGCCTGGTAGATCGTAGCATCATCGGCGGCGAATTCTTGCATCCCACCGAGGTCGATGAAGCCAAAGAAGCCTATCAGCAAGCTCTGGCCGCAGCCAAAGCCCAGGCCGAAGCTGAACGCCAGGCAAACACCCCCCTAAGCACAAATACTCACGATCCAAACCAAAAATCATGAACCGAAAACCCATTATTGCCGGCAACTGGAAAATGAACAAACGTCTGGACGAAGCCCTGCCACTGGTGCGGAGCATCCGCGAAGGCGTTGCCGCCATCGAAACTGTCGAAACAGTCGTCTGCCCACCCTTTATCTCATTGGTTACTGTGGCCGCAGCCTTGGCCAACAGCAACGTAGGCGTAGGCGCACAAAACGTTTTTTATGAAGAAAAAGGAGCTTTCACCGCCGAAACCGCGCCCGGCATGCTGGAAGGCATCGTCCAGTACTGCATCATCGGGCACTCCGAACGTCGCAACATCTTTGGCGAAAGTGATGACTGGGTGAACAAAAAAGCCCACGCGCTGCTGGCCCACGGCATCACCCCCATCATCTGCGTGGGCGAGAGCCTGGAGCAAAATCAAGCGGGCGAGACCCACGACTTTGTGCGCGGGCAGGTGCAGGCCGCACTCGCGGGCCTGAACGCAGCGCAGGTGGCCCGACTGGTCATCGCCTACGAGCCCATTTGGGCCATCGGCACAGGCCTGACCGCTACGCCCGAGCAGGCCAATGCCATCATCGGGCAGACCGTCCGGGCCACCGTGGCCGAGCTCTACGATGACGCCACCGCTCAATCGGTGCGGATTCAGTATGGCGGCAGCGCCAAGCCCGCCAACATCGCCAGCCTTATGGCCCAGCCCGAGATTGATGGCGCCCTGGTGGGCGGCGCCAGCCTCAAGGCCGATGCCTTTGTCGAGATGGTACGCCTGACCGCAGCCTTGTAGGCCCGACCATGCTCAGCCTGTGGGAGCCCCTGTTTTGGGCCACCCTCTTTTTGATTGCCATTTGGTGGTTGAGTCGCCGGCAGGCTTTTTACTTCCTGTCGGCCCTCTACCACCTGACGCGCTCACAGCAAGCCGCTGTGGCCACCTACGCCATCTTCTTTTTGCCCGGAACGTTGGTGCATGAGTTTTCGCACTGGCTCATGGCGCAGGCATTAGGTGTAAAAACCACAGGATTCCGAGTACTGCCCCGACTCGACCGCAAAGGGGTCATCCAGTTGGGCGCGGTGGATGTACGAGGGGGAGGATTGGTGCAACATACGCTCATTGGCATGGCCCCCATGCTTTTGGGCGGCTTGCTCACATTGGTGCTGAGCTACCTTTTGGTGGATGCCGACGCACTGAGCGCAGCAGTACTGACCGGGCAATTTCAGGGCATCTGGACAACGGCCCGCGGCATGTTTGCCCATTCCGATGCCTTCATCCTGCTTTACTTACTTTTTACCATCAGCGGCTCCATGTTTCTCAGCGCCAGCGATCGTGCCCCCATCCAGCAATTGGCCATCTATGTGGCAGCCATCGCCTTTTTGTTTTATCTCTTCGGCCTGGTTCCCGCTGTGCCCGAGAGCTGGGCCCGCACCATTGGCGAAATGTTTGCCATCTTTGCTTCGGGCCTGGCCGTGGCCCTGATTGTGCATGTGATGATAACCGGGCTCTTTGCATTAGCTTACTACGCGGCCCGGGCCCTGCGTCCTGGGGGATAAGTTAGCCTGCCAGCGCCAGATACAACATCCTTCCGGCAGAAACCACCACCACCGTCAGCAGCAAACGATACACCCAAATTTGCGCCCACGCCTTGGTGGCCAACCCCACCGCAGCCCAGGCGCCCGCCACATTGCCTACTGCCAGCACCAGCCCCAAAAGCCAGTTCACCTGCCCGTGATACAAAAAAATCACCAAAGCAAAAATGTTAAAGGCCCACACCAGCAGCGCCTTGATAGCATTAGAACGAATCAAATCGTGCCCGATGACCATCACCAGGCCCGCCAGCAGAAAAATACCCACGCCCGCCTGAATAAAACCGCCATAGAGTCCGGTGGCAAAAAAGAACAACCACTCCTGCCAGCCCACCCGTCGCGCACCCTCTTCACGTCCCTTTAGCCAGCGCTTGGGCTTAAGAATGATGAGGAAGAAGGTCAGCACCAGCATACCGGCAATGGCCAGCTTCATGGCCCGCTCATTCAAATTCACAGCAATTTGTGCGCCTAGCACCCCGCCCAAAATGGTCGGTAGCAACAGCGGCAACGCATCACGCCCGCTAAGATAGCCCCGTTTATAAAAACTACTGGTGCTAAAACCTGTTTGCACCAGCACACCAATCCGATTGGTGCCATTGGCAACGGTGGCGGGCAAACCCAGAAAAACCAGCAGCGGCATCGTAATGGCACTGCCGCTGCCCGCCAGCGTATTGATAAAACCAGCCAAAAAGCCAGCACCAACAACAGCAACAACCATCCAAAAATTGAGCGTTTGGGGCATAGGACTACCTGTTTTACAGAACGAGGAAGGGTGAGGAGATAAAGAGCCAGACTACCACTTGCTAAATAGCTGCGCATTCTGGCCAACGGCTAAAATAGATTCGGCGTCATGGCAACCACAGATTTTTTGTTACTACTAAGGTAGCCCGGCTAGAAACCACGAAGACACGAAGCCACAAAGGCACGAAGAAAAGAAAAAGCTTTGAAATTCTTGGTGCCTTTGTGTCCTTGGTGGTGCACTCTAAGCCACAACGACCCGTCACATTGCAACTTTCATAGCATCACCTACTTAGTCGCTTGCCGGGGTGCAGAAAAAGCCTGCATGCGGGCCAGCAGCCGGGCAGGATCATCTTCAACGATGAACACATCGCGATGCTGGGGCCGTACAAATCCCGCTTCGATAGCATGATCGATAAACGCCACCAGCGGCGTATAATAATCTGCCACATTCAAAATGCCAATAGGCTTGGGCGCATACCCGAGCTGGCTCAGAGTCAGCACCTCAAAAAGCTCATCCAGCGTGCCATAGCCACCAGGCAGCGCCATAAACCCATCCGACATCGCCACCATCTTGGCCTTGCGGGTGTGCATGTCGGGCGTGACAATGGTTTGTGTGATAGCTTCGTGTACCACCTTAGGCACATTCATGCTGTCGGGAATCACACCGATGGCCTCGCCCTTTCCTGCCAGCACGGCATCGGCCAAAACTCCCATGATGCCTGTCATGCCCGCGCCAAAAACCAGAGCAATCCCCTGTTCAGCCATCAGGCGTCCCATGGCCGTGGCAGCTTGCCTGTAAACTGCATCTGAGCCTGGTTGTGAACCGCAAAAAACGCAAATTTTCTTGAGCATGATCATTCATTTTCCTGAAGAACGT
>CAZMDD010000029.1:0-27733 GCA_964565065.1 uncultured Caldilineales bacterium
CTGATCAGGGGGACGTTTTTGTTTGCAAAAATTCCTGTGCTTGCAAGGCAAAGTCCCCTTCGGGCGCATGGTCTAGATAAGCCTGATACCATTTCCGAGCCTGTGCCGCGTCCCCCATCTTTTGGAATGCCCGGGCGATGAAAAAATAGAGATGACTGGCATCCGGCTTCAAAGATAATGCTTTTTGATACGCGCCAATGGCATCATCCCACTGTGCGAGCGCTTCATAGGCGTTCCCCTTCAACCATTGCAACCAGTAATCATTGGGGCCGTTCTGTTGTTGAACTTCGTTCAGGGTTGCCAGGGCTTCATCCGCGCGATTCAAAGCCAACAGCGCCCGCGCCTGATGCAGCCGGGCCTGCTTGTTGCTCGTATCCAGGGACAATGCCTGATTCAACAAATCCAGCGCCAATGCTGCATCTCCGACAGCCAGCGCTTCGACGCCAGCCTGAACAAAAGCATTAGCTTGCTTGGGTTGAAAATCGGGCAATTCGGCGGCGTGTTGATAGGCTTGCAGTGCCGCATCATGGACGTTGGCGGCCCGCATGGCTCCGCCAACGACAACCCACCAGTGTAACCGTTCGGGCGCTGACCAGGTTTTGGCGCGATCTGCAAGCGATTTCCCATCCTTTTGGAGCGAGACGAAATATAGATTGAAGCGCTGATTAAAAACAAAAGGAACTCCGCCCATTTCCATCAGCGTCAGCTTGACATCCTTCATCTCGGGATTGACAGAAGCAGTGTAAGGGGAAACTAGCACCCAAACGGGCGATCCATCAGATACCACCCCGTGCAATGTCGCCTCATCCGTCACCTCAAAAGTCTTTTCCCAGATGTTGTCAGGAAGATAATGCTTCATATAGTAACGATCAGCAGAGGACAAAAAAACCACTCTTTCGGAAGAAGCCATATTGCGCATCAGCAATGCCCCCGCTCCCTTCCAATCCTCTCGTCCATCCATGTGCTGGTAGTAAGCCTGAACTGTGGCAAAATTGATGGCGGGTGTAAAAATAACAATCAGCAGACCGACAATCAGAGATGCAATCAGCCCGGAATACACCCAATGCCATTGAGCTCCGCCCCAAAAAGGCTGAATGGCTCTCCCCAACAACGCCAGCCAACCATCTACGCCACCAGCAACCAAGATGAAAAAGAATGGCAGGCCAAAGATAATCTGTCGGGCATCGAAAAAATAGATATTGCGATGGTCTATCCACAATGTAATGGGTAAAAGGCTCATCAACCACACACCCAAAACCACTGCCGCGGCTTTTTTCGTGCGAAACAAAAAGAAGAAGCCCGAAAGAGCCAGCAATGCCGACAGAGATGCGCCATGTTTCAGCCCCGTCATCTCCCCCAGAACATTGCGGATGAGAGAAATCGTCAGATCAGGTGGTGTAGCGCCGCCAAATCCTTTCTCTTTGGGAAAATCATAGATGACCCATGGTAAAAAGAGCGCGCTCGCCACGCCCGCTGCGAGCAAAAAGTGGCTAAACCGAGAGCGCCAAGAGGTGTTGGGTGGGGGTGTCGCGGGCCAGAAGCCATCGACCAACGCCCAGGCACCATGAAGCGCGATTAAAAAGCTGCCATAATAGTGGCTGTAGAGCATCAAGAGTGCGGTAATGGCGTAAAATAGCCACCACCGCATTTGATCTTTTTTCCACGCTCTCCAGAACAACTCGGTGCTGAGCAGGGTCAGGAAGATAAACAGAGCATAAAAACGCACTTCCTGAGAATAAAATAAGTGCATGGGATTGATGGCCAGGAACATCGCCGATAACAATCCTGTTTCCCGAGAAAAGAATTTTCCTCCTAGCCGATATGCCCAATAGACCGCCAGAATACCCCACAGAGCCGCGGGTAGCCGTAATGCAAAATCGAAACGCGCCCCCAAAAGCAACGATATTTTGGTAACAAGATAGTCCAGTGGTGCGGCGCCGTGATGCATCTCCACCCCCAGCCAGAATTGTGGAAAAGGCAACCCTGCAACCAGCACCTGCCCGATCTCATCAATCCACAAGCTGGGGTAGCCTAATCTGAAGAGTCGAAGACCGGTTGAGACAAACAGGATCAGGGCCAATAACAGGCGATGAAGCCAGAGGGGGAAAAAACGACTTCGGAAGGATACTATCATTTCAGAGATATCCGTCGTGAATCTATGCGGAGTACGCCCTGCCACCATACCTGAAACAGTGATTTTTGACAAATCTTGTGTGACGTCTCCCCAGACCTTTGATGCTGTGGCGACCACTTCCGATTCCCCCGGAGAGTGGCCGCCACATTGCTGCCGCTATGCTTTTTTTACGCCCAGCGTGAGCTGTTGGCCGTCGATTTTGTGGGTTTCCACGTGTGCATCCGCGGGCGCAGCGCCCGGGCGCAAGACGTCGGTCAGGGTCTCAGCGCTGATGGTAGCGCTCCAGGTGGCCAATACTTCGGCCAGTGCTTCATCCTCGGTTTGGAACCAGGTGAGGATGTGGTCTGAGATGTCGAAATCTGCGTTTTTGCGCATGTTTTGGATGCGACGCACCACTTCGCGGGCCAGGCCCTCGGCCCGCAGCTCGGGCGTAAGCTCTGTTTCTACGCCTACGGTGATAACCTTGTCCGCGGCCACGGCCAGGCCCGCCGCGGGCAGGGTCTGCACCAGCACCTCGTCCGGACTCAGTTCGATGTTCTGGCCCTCCACATCCAGACTGATGAGGTCGCCCGCGGCCACCTTCGCCACCACCTCTTCCGGCGGCAATGCGGCCAGCGCCGCCCGCACCTGCGGGAATTGTTTGCCGAATTTGGGGCCCAGCAGGCGATTATTGGGCAGAATGCGGTACGAGACCAGTTTTTCGGGGTTATCCACAAATTCGATGCCCTTGACATTGAGCTCATCGGCCACGATATCCAGCAGCTCGGGCGAGAGTTCGGACCGGCCCTGGCCCACATGCACATAGAGCTTGCTCAGGGGTTGGCGTACCCGCAGATTGGCATTGCTACGTGCGGCCAGCCCCAGGCTGGTAGTGCGTCGCGCCAGAGCCATCTGCTCCAGCAGGGTCGCATCGATGATGGCTGTATCGGCCTCAGGCCAATCGGTGTGATGCACGCTTTCTCGGGCCTCTGGTTGCACGCTGCATACCAGGTTTTGGTACATGACCTCGGTCACAAAGGGGGTGATGGGGGCCAACATGCGGATGAATTTGACCAAAAGGTGATACAAGGTGGCGTATGCGTCCTGTTTATCCTGGTCTTGTTCTCCTTTCCAGAATCGACGGCGGCTGCGGCGCACGTACCAGTTGGTCAGGTCATCCAACAGCGTTTCGATGGCCAGGGTGGCAGTGTATGCGTCAGAATCGGCCAAGGCGGTGGTGGTGCGAGCCAACACATCGTTCATGCGCCCCAAAATCCAGCGATCCAGGGGGTTGCTGACCGCAGGGGTGGGGCCTTCGGGATGGGCGGGGTTAAAGGCTTTGCGGGCAGGTTGCCAATCATCCAAATTGGCATAGGTGATGAAGAATTTGTAGACATTCCACAAGGGAATGAGAAAACGACGGCGCACTTCATCGGCCTTGCCGTAGCCGAAACGCAGGTTGTTCTCGGGCTTGTGATTGCAGTAAAGCCAGCGCATTACATCCACGCCCATTTTGTCTGCGGCCTCGTTGAACTCGATGGCATTGCCCCAGCTTTTGTGCATCTCCCGCCCATCTTCTGCCAGCAGTAAAGCATAGCCAAAGACCTCTTGGGTGGGATTGGTGCCAGCGATGACAGTGCTCATGGCCAACAGACTGTAGAACCAGTTACGGAACTGACCAGGAAAGCTTTCGCTAATCCAGTTAGCCGGGAACCATTCTCGCCAATACTCGGGGTTGGTGCGATATTGCAAGGTGCTAAATGAGACAATGCCTGCATCCAGCCAGGGGTTGCCCACATCGGGGATGCGGTGCATCTCGCCGCCGCAGTGTTCGCATTTGAGGACGATGTTGTCCACGTAGGGGCGGTGGGGCGTGTGGCCCTCGAAATCATCCCAGCCGGCAATGGCCCGTTCTTTTAGCTCGTGCTCATCGCCCACCACGTGATGATGCCCGCACGTATCGCACACCCAGAAGGGCAGGGCCAGGCCCCAGTAGCGCTTTTTAGAGATCATCCAGTCGTGCATATTCATCAACCAGTCGATCTCCCGCTTGTAGCCAAATTCAGGAATCCAGCGGATGTTGTCCACTGCGTCCATGATTTGGTAGCGGAGGCTGCGTTCTTTTTCTTCGGGGGTGACTTCTTCTCGCGATTTATCATACACTTCGCCCATGCTGATGAACCACTCATCCACCAGACGAAAGACCAATTCGGTGCTGCACCGCCAGCAGGTGGGGTAGCGATGGGTGTAAGGTTCGACTTTGTAGAGGATATCTTTGGCTTTCAGGGCATCGAAAACATCCTGAGCCACATCAGCCACGAATTTGCCGGAAAGCCAGCCGAAACCGGGCACAAAATTGCTCTCTTCATCCAGGGGGGCGATGATGGGCAGTTGGTGTTCTTTGCTAAGCTGAAAGTCTTCGGCGCCGCAGCCCGGAGCGATGTGGACGATGCCTGTGCCCTCTTCTTCACCTACATCTTCCCACAGGATGACACGATGGGCCTCTTGGGCGCTGAGTCCGGCGCTGGTTTCGACCTTGACTTGCGGATGATAGCCGCCCGGTGTTTGTGCCGCTTCCATGTCATCGAAGGGCCCGTCATAAGTCCAGCCTTCCATGCTTTCGCCCGAGCGCTCATCCAGCACCTGATAATCGCCTTGCAGCATGTGCAGCGCGCCCTTGGAAAGCCAGATGCGCTTGCCCTGGTTTTCCACCAGCACGTAGGTGATCTCGGGCCCCACCGCCGCGGCCACATTGCTGCTTAGGGTCCACGGAGTCGTCGTCCACACCAGCAGATATTCGCCCGGGTACCGGCGCAGCGGGAAGAGCAGGGTGACGCTCTGGTGGGTCAGCTCCTGGTAGCCATCGGTGACGATTTCGTGCTGGCTGATGGCGGTGGCGCAGCGCGGGCACCAAGGCATCACATCCACGCCCCGGTAGAGCCAGCCCTTTTCCCACACCTTCTTGAGGAAGGTCCAGATCATGTAGTTATTTTCGTTGGAGAAGGTGAAATAGCTGCCGCCCATCTCTGGCATGCCCAGCCGCCCGATGAGCTGCTCCACGGTGTCGGTCACCGGGCCTTGCGGGCCTTCTACGGTGATGACTTTATCTGGTTCGTCCAAAATGAGCTGTGCCAGGGCTTGCAACTGGTCGGTGTCGTTCCAGTCCATCCAGTAGCCCAGGCGGATGGATTGTTGCGTTTGCACCGCGGCGTAGGTGAGTACCCGCGACTTGCAGCGTCGCACAAAGGGATCCAAGCCATTTTCTTCGATGTCCCGTTTGCTGGTGTAGCCCAGCTCTTTTTCGACATTGACCTCCACCCACAGGCCCTGACAATCGAACCCATTTTGATACCGCAATTCGCGGCCACGCATGGTCCAATAGCGATTGTAGAGGTCTTTGTAGGTACGGCCCCAGCCATGATGCACCCCCATGGGGTTGTTGGCGGTCATGGGACCATCGATGAAGGACCAATGCGGTTGCCCTTGGCGCAGCTCGCGTAATTTTTCAAAGGCCCGGGTTTCCTTCCAGAATCTCAACACCTCGTATTCCTGTTGAACGAAGTCCAGATTGGTGGGGACAAGGTTAAAGGTTGTCATGGTAATGCGTTCTCCTTATTGCGTCCAATGTCCAACGTCCGATGTGCGACAGCCAACAGGCAGCATCTAACTTGTTGAGACCTAACAGAGGCAAGAGTGGACAATGAAAGTGGTTGGACAGGACAAAATGTTTAATAAGTGCTGGTTTTGGTTTTTGAATGAGGGGGTAGATAGCGCATAACGCCACTGATTGAAGTCTTGACAGCGATAGTCATTTCGTACATTGTTGCAGATTGTTCTTTTGTGATGTCGTTTCGCTCGATGGCAACATAGAGATGTGATTGCATTTCAGTTTCCACTGTCTGAACATTGAACAAAAAAACGCCTTCGTCCGGTCAGGGACGAAAGCGCTATGAATTGACTTCCGCGGTGCCACCCTGGTTGATGTACTTTTCATCAAGTTGCATCCACTCTGGCAAGAGACGAACATCTCTTTGTTGGGGGTAACGGGTTACAAGCCCGGCCACGTCTACTTGGGATTAGGCTTAGGATTGGGAACGAGTATCTACTCCTACTCCTATTCCTAACTTCCCTTTCGGGTGGCAGCTACGGAGGGATTTTGGGCGGGGGGCGGGCGTCCGGCTTGCACCATCCCGGACTCGCTGGGCCCGTGTGGCCCGCTTACTCGTCTCCATCATCGCTTTTGCGGTCTTTTGGATTGTTGCCGTAGTTTAGCACTGCCAGGGAGGTTGTGTCAATGTTTTTACGATGTGGTACGGGCGCTGAGTTCTTTTTCCAGCGCAGCCATATCGCCCACCAAGGTTTGCAGGCTGTTGTAGATCATGGGATTGAGCTGTTTTTGCGGATGGGGGAAGCGGGAATCACGGATGTAGCCGATGATGGCACGTTTGCCCAGAGCGTAGAAGTATCCCAGTTCCCATGCTGTGCCCGAATCGACATCGGCGCTGTTGAGCACGGCCACCACCATATCTGCCTCTTGCAGACGCAGCAAGTCCTGACGGAAGATGGGGGAGGAGTCGCTGTCGCGGTCAAAGAGTCCGGCATCGCGATGGGGCAGATAGGTGTCGTAACCCAGTCCGCGGGCCAGGGCGTCGATTTGTTCCAATAGCCAGCGTTGGCCTTCGGTGAAGAGGGGGCCGGCGACGTAGATTTTGGTCATGGAAGGTCTCCTTGAGAACTGAGAGGGTTAGGCGTCAAAGATGAAAACCAGGTAGAGGTCGTTGACATTGGTGCGGGTGGGCCCGGTGATGAGCAGATCGTGGGTGGCCCGAAGCCAGGGATAGGCGTTGTTTTGGTGCAGATGGTGCTGGGGATTCAGGCCCGCGGCCCGGCCACGTTGGCACGATTGCGCATCGACCAAGCCACCGGCTGCGTCAGTGGGGCCATCCGTGCCGTCGGTGGCCAGCGCAACGATGCTAATGGGCTCGGTGGGGTTTTGATCCAGTTGCATGGCTGCGGCCAGGGCAAGTTCCTGATTGCGTCCTCCTTTGCCGGAGCCGCGCAGGGTAACGGTGACTTCTCCGCCAGAAACGAGACACGCGGGTGGGGCAACAGGATGATGCCGGGCGAGCACGTCCCGGCCCAATCTCACCAGGGTTTTGGCAACTTCGCGGGCCTCGCCCTGAATGTTGGTATCCAGAATGACGCTGTGCAGGCCTTGCGC
Source organism: uncultured Caldilineales bacterium (assembly GCA_964565065.1). Classification (GTDB taxonomy): domain Bacteria; phylum Chloroflexota; class Anaerolineae; order J102; family J102; genus M2005. Next base: position 7,335 of record CAZMDD010000029.1, read on the forward strand.
CCGCGCCGCATGATGCGCGGCCGCGGCTGCGTGTGACAGATCGCCGATGATGTGCTGGTGAACGTGGGCAAAGATGGGGTCGCCAGGCTTGGGGGTTTCGGGCAGTTGTCCCGCCAGGCCGCGGCGCAGGTGCTGGCGCACAGCCGGTGGCAAACGCTGCGCCAGTTGGTAGTGACTGATGACCTCCCACGCCTGCTGCCAGGTGCTGGGGTCGGGGGCAACGGGGCCCGAAGCGATGACATCCAGGTCATTGCCCAGCACGTCAGAAAGTACCAGGCTGACGATGGTGGCAGGGGCGGCCCATCGTGCCAGTTGTCCCCCTTTGAGCTGCGAAAGATGCTTGCGCACGCTGTTGATTTGGTGAATGTTGGCGCCGCTGGCCAAAAGAAGGTCGGTGGTGGCCTGCATGGCTTCCAGGCTCAGTCCTGGAGCTGGCAGGGTGAGCAGGGCGGAGCCGCCGCCTGAGATGAGCAGCAGGATGAGATCTTCGGCAGTGGCGCTGCGGGCCAGCTCGGCGATGTGGGTCGCAGCGTTGACACTGCCAACGTCGGGCGTGGGGTGCCCCGCCTCGTACAGGATGATGGGGGCCAGATCACGGGGGTTTGCAGGCCCGTGCCCCTCCTTGGTGACAATGCAGCCCTGGCTAATGGGCACGCCGGCATCCAGCACTGCGCGGGCCATGGGGGTGGCAGCTTTACCCAGGCCCAGCAGGATGATGCGTCGGTACTGGCTCAAAGGCCATTGCTGTTCCCCTACGTGCAAGCTATCGCCCGAGCAGCGCAGTGTCCGTTTTACCGCTGCGGCTGGGTCAACAGCATCCAGGGCACTTTGCAACACTCCCAGGATTTGTTGGCGTTGTTCAGGGTTAGGAAGCAGAACGTGAGGCTCAAAGGGCATGGCTGGGGCTAAGCTGCTATTTTATCTGATGGTCTGGGTTTGCCAATGGATGAGTTTCAGGTTGGCATCGTAGGTGAAGCGCATTTCTTGGGGCGGGCCCGCGGGGTCGATAACATAGGGATAAAAAATGGTGTCGGCCTGAGGAATGGGCAATTGCATGACTTGATCGCGATGAAACCACTGCAAAGTTCCCTCGCGCTTGTCACTTTGCACCGGGCCCGCCTGTACCTGGGTGCGATAGATGAACATCAACCATTGCCAGTCGGGGTCAGGTGAAATTTCGGTAACCACCGCCCGCAGCTCCGGCTGGATGGCGTGCAGGCCTGTTTCTTCGTGAAGTTCACGGATTGCACATTGCCGGGGCGATTCCCCTGGTTCCAGCTTGCCACCGGGCGCAATCCACAAGCCCAAATTGGGCTCTTTGCGCCGATGCAGCATGAGCACTTGCGGGCCCCGCTGGGCATAGATGAGGGTGGCGATTATGAAGGGGGACATGGGTGTAAGGTGTGCGGATAGGTTTATCGTAAATCGCCATTGACCAGGGCTTTGGCTATGGCGTTGTGCTGACGAATGAGTGTTGATAGGTCTAAATCGACAAATTTGCCTTCGAGAATGCGGGGTTGCCCATTGATGATCACAAAATCTGCCGGGGTAGCTTGGCAAAAGGTCAGGGCTGCCATGTCGTCGTGGCGGCAACCTGCGTAATCCAGGCGGGTAAGATCAAAGGCGGCCACATCGGCGGCCATGCCAGGCGCCAGATAGCCGATGTCGTCACGGCCCAGGTTGCGGGCTCCGCCGCGGGTGGCAATGTAAAGCGCTTCTTCGGCAGAAAGTGCATCGGGTGCGCCCAGTACCCGTTGCAGCAGCAAGGCCATGCGGGCCTCGGCCAACAGATGGCTACCATCATTGCTGGCGGAGCCATCCACGCCCAGGCCTACGTTCACGCCCGCATCCAAATAGGCCCGTACCGGTGCGATGCCGCTGGCCAGACGCATGTTCGAGCTGGGGCAGTGCGCCACGCCTGTGCCTGTGCGGGCGAAAAGGTCGATTTCCTGGGCATCGATGTGTATTGCGTGGGCATGCCACACATCTTCGCCCACCCAGCCCAGGTCTTCGGCGTATTCTGCGGGGCGGCGGCCAAATTGTTCGATGCAAAAATGTTCTTCATCCAGCGTTTCGGCCAAATGTGTGTGCAGATGAACGCCATAGCTGCGGGCCAGGGCTGCGCTTTCCCGCATCAAATCGGGCGTAACCGAGAAGGGGGAGCAAGGGGCCACCACCACCCGAATCATGCCAAAGCGTTCAGGTTGATGATAGGTTTCGATGACGCGGCGGGTGTCTTGCAAAATAAAGGCTTCCTCTTCTACCACGCTATCCGGGGGCAAACCACCATCCGATTCGCCCAAGCTCATGGAGCCACGGGCGGCATGAAAACGCATGCCCATCTCCACCGCGGCCTGAATTTCATCATCGATGCGGCTGCCATTGGGCAAAATGTAGAGATGGTCGGAGGAGGTGGTGCAGCCAGAGGCCATGAGTTCGGCCATGGCAACTTTGGCCGAGACATAGATGGCTTCGGGGGTCAGGCCAGCCCAAATGGGGTAATGCGTGGTCAACCAGTTGAAGAGGTTGGCATCCTGTGCCGCGGGCACGGCCCGGGTCAAGGTTTGATAGAAATGGTGGTGGGTATTGACCAAGCCGGGGATGACGATGCGTCCGCGGGCGTCGATGATCGTATCGGCGGTGTGGGGCAGGGTGGTTGTCGGGCCCACCTGCATGATGACGCCATCTTCGGCATAGAGTCCGCCCTGGGCAATCTGGCGGCGCTGATCATCCATGGTAACCAGCAAATCGGCATTTTTAATGAGTAATGTTGTCATAAGTTTGTTGTTAAGTGGTTGTTGTTATGAAAGTTGAGATGTAACGGTTCATCGCTATGCAGAGCATACCACCAAGACACGAAGCCACAAAGGCACAAAGAAAGAAAAAGTTTTGAGATGCTTGGTGTCTTTGTGCCTTTGTGGTGATTGAAGTCAGGTATTAGTCGTTACTCTACAAGACTCATTTTAAGTTCATACCATTAACCACTTAAGTATATCGCGTTGGTGGGCATCCGCAAAGCAGGCCCATGGCAAAGGCTGCCAACTGACAAATTGCGAGTTCAGTGGGATTTGATGTTGGCTATCTGGTATTTGGGCGTTGACCAGCGCACCCGAGACTACCGAATCGCCAGAAAGCGTTTTAATCGATGGCCTGCCGCGCAGCCCCACCGATTACTGCCCTGCGCCCGCGGCGTGCTAAAATGACGCTATGAACGCTCCTATTCTTACTCTGAAAGCCTGCGCCCAATTGGTAGACACCTGGCGGCGGCAGGGGCTTGCTGTAGCCTTTACCAATGGCCATTTCGATTTGCTGCATGCCGGGCATGTAACCTATCTGCACGCGGCCCGAAAAGGGGCAGACCGGCTAGTTGTGGGGCTAAATAGCGATGCCAGCACCCGGCGACGCAAAGGCCCTACTCGCCCCATCCTGCCGCAGGAGGAACGGGCGCTGTTGCTGGCTGCCCTGCGCCCGGTGGATGCTGTCATCATCTGGGCCGAGGATGATTTTTGCCAGGTGGTGGCTGCGCTCAAACCTGATTATTACATCAAAGGGGCTGATTGGAATGGCAAATCGGGGCCCAAACCGCCCGAAGCGGCTATCATCGAAGCCCAGGGAGGTCAGGTGCATTTTATCGAGCTGACGCCCGGGCGCTCTACCTCGAGCATCGAGCGGGAAATTTTGCAGCGGCACGGGTGCAACAACGAGGCTGGGGCATGAGCGACGTAACATCCCCCGAACTGCCGCCCGAGGATGTGCACAACTCCATCACCCGCAACGCAGCAGTCCTCAGTGCGGCCAGCATTTTCAGCCGGGGTCTGGGCATGGTGCGCGAAATCATCGTGCCCCATTTTTATGGCGCATCGGGCCTGGTTTCGGCTTATGCACTGGCCGAATTTGTCTCCAAAGTTTTGTATGATTTGCTGGTTGGTGGCATGCTCTCGGCAGCACTGGTCCCGGTGCTGAGCGATTATCGCCGCCCGCAAAAACGGGCCGAATTCGCCCAAATTATCAGCATCATCTTCTCCATCATCACCCTGCTGGCCGCGGGCGTGGTGCTGGTGGTAGAACTGTTTGCTCCTCAAATCATCGCCCTCATCGGCGGCGATCTCTCGCCCGAATATCAAACCGCAGCCATTCGCCTTATGCGGCTTACAGCTCCGGTTATTTGGATTTTCAGTAGCTCGGGAGCCCTGGCAGCCATTCTGTTCGCCCGCGAACGCTTCACGCTGGTGGCGTTGGGCGATGCCCTTTACAACCTGGGCGTCATCATCATGGTTCCCCTCTTTTACAAAAAATGGGGGATTAACGCCATGGCCGCGGGCATGATTGTGGGCGCCGGCATCCAGTTGGCCTTCCGGCTGCCCGATATGCGGCACTCCAAGCTACGCTTCACCCTTAACTTCCGACATCCGGTGCTCAAGCGGGTATGGATTCTCTACACACCGATCTTGATTTCGATTTTGGTCAACATTGTGCAAGGCGGGATTGACCGACGGCTGGCCAGCGGCACAGGCGATAACAGCCTGGCCTATATGCGCACCGCGACCACACTTTATCAATTGCCTCATGGCCTGGTGGCGGTGGCAGTCTCTATGGCAGCTTTGCCCAGTCTTTCCCGTTGGGCTGCGGCTAAAGATTGGGCGGCATACAAGCGGACACTGGCCGCGGGACTGCGGGCGGTGTTGGTGCTGGTGATTCCGGCCACGGTGGCGCTATGGGTGCTGGCGGAACCCACGGTACGACTGCTGGCAGAGCATGGCGCATTTACGGCTGCCGATACACAATGGGCGGCACGTACACTGCGCTACTATCTCATCGGACTCATCTTTGCCAGCATCGATTGGCCCCTGAATTTTGCCTACTACGCCCGGGGCAACAGCCGCACACCCGCAATTGTGGGCATTTTGGCAGTAGGTGTTTATCTGATTTTTGCGCTGACACTGCTGCCGTATCTCAGTTTTTTGGGCTTGGCCTTTGCCGATGGCATGAAACAGATGGCGCATGCACTGATGATGCTCTTTTTGATTTATCGCTGGGGCGGGCGCTTGGGACATGATGTCTGGCGCACCGCCCGGGTCGCAGCCGGCGCATCAGCACTCATGGGCATCATCTTGTATCTGGGCGCCCAGGGCATTATGGCAAAACTGGGAACCGCGGGCCTGCTGCCACGCAGCGCCACGCTGCTCATCCCCGGCATGGCAGGTGCGGCTGTTTACTATGTGGTGCTGCGCAAAATGGCTGTGCCCGAAGTGGCATTGTTGGATAGACTTTGGCGAAAATTCTTGCCATCAGGCTAATGCTCCCGTAGTTTCGGCTTATGGTTTTGCCCGCTACGCCCGATTTATGTTATAGTAGACACCGTTCCTTTCAACTCAATTTTCGGGTAACGCTACTGGTTTTTACCGGCATTGCTTTTATAACAAAGGCACACCAACACAAAGACCACATGCGTTACACCTTTGGATGTTACTCATGGCTAAAAAACGCAACAAGAAACGCAAAACAAACGTTCCCGTCTACGCTGTTCCCACAGTCAGTCAAGAGGATAAAAAGCTGGTACAAACTGCTGCCCAGCCCCCCAAGTCCAATCCTCTGGCCAGCAAAAATGCCACCACCGATAGCATCGACTGGGCCAAAGAATATCCCTTTTATGCCCCAGATATGAAACGTTTGGGCATCGTTGTGGCGCTTATGGTCATCCTGCTGCTGACATTGAACATGATTTTCATCTATGTCATGTAGCTAAACAGGCTGGCATCGGCACAAAAACAAACAAAGGCCGTTTTCCTTTTCGGAACGGTCTTTCTTGTTTTGGCCCATCGTAACAGCTTGGCCCCGCATCCAACAAAAAAGGCCACCTTTTGGCGGCCAAACAGTGGGCGAGGAGGGACTCGAACCCCCGACCTCACGGATGTGAACCGTGCGCTCTAACCAGCTGAGCTACTCACCCGAACAAGCGCATTATGCCATAATTCGCACAGGAACGCCAAATTTTAGCAGAAGCCATTGTTCAGCTTAGCACCCAACTTTCAGATGCCAATCCATTCCGCTAGTCACCATCATGCGTAAATTCAACCGGGGCTACGCCCTGTTCTTTCTGCTCATTCTGCTGGCCGCCTGGCTTGGGGCCCGGTGGAGCTACCAGCGCGTGCAACCCTACTTTGATGCGCAAGCAGCGACTTTTTCCTCTTACTCGCTGGATGAATGGCTTAGCTTCTTTAAGCTGGATGAGGCACTGGGAGACCCACAAATTACGCCCGTGCCCGCCGATCAATATCCCTTTCCCCTGACGCCCGAGGCCGCTGCCACGCCCGAAGCTTGAGGCAGCATTGAACCTTCTCCGCATCTCTCCACCATGACGCCTGCTCTCACCCACATCGCCATTCTTTCTGATATTCATGGCAATCTCACAGCATTGGAGGCTGTGCTAAACGATTGTCGGGCCCGGGGCGTTTCTCGCATCTACAATCTGGGTGATTTGGTGGGCAAGGGGCCCGATGGCGCGGCGGTCATCGATCTTTGCCAACGGGCTTGCCATGTCAATCTCTTTGGCAACTGGGATGACCTTATCCTGAGACAAGAGACCCAAAGCAAAACTGTACGCTGGAATCAGGCACAATTGGGCCCGCAGCGGATGGCCTGGCTGCGCGAGCTGCCAACATCGGCCAATCTGCTGCTCAGCGGACGCAGAATTCGGCTCTTTCATGCCTCGGAGCAGGGCATCTGGCATCGGCACTACACCACCGATAAGCCTCTAAGCATGTTCAAAAACACCGATTTCACCGGGTATCAGCACCCGGCGCCCGATGTGGTGGGCTACGGCGACATTCACACCGCCTTCATCCTGCCACTGTTTCGGCCCAAGAACAAAACGCTGTTCAATGCTGGCAGCGTAGGCAATTCGCTGGATGAACCCCGGGCTACTTATGTCATTCTTTCTGGCGTACTCGATAGCGAAAATCGGCATGACCCCTTCAGTTTGCAAATTATCCGCCTGAGCTATGATGTAGATGCTGTGCTGGCCCGGGCCCGGATGCTGAAAATGCCCAAAATCAAGGAATTGGAAATCGAACTGCGTCAATCCATCTACCGCGACAACCAACTTTGATCACCTTATGAAAAAATCAGCCAGCTTTCTGCTTATCTTGCTCATGGCATGGCTGCTGAGCGCTTGCGGCGCCAAAGCCACGCCCAAGCCCACAGCACAAGTCGCTTTGCGGGCCACCTGGACTCCCACGGCTACGCCATTGCCTCCTACCAATACCCCCATCCCCACCAACACGCCCACGGCAACAGCCACGCCCGCGCCCACCCAGACCCCTACGCCCGTGCCCACGGCCACGCCCGTACCCACAGCCACCCCCACACCTGTGCCCCCTACGGCCACGCCTGCGCCTGTCCGTGCCACGGCCACCCCCGCGCCCACAGCCACCCCCGTACCTCAAATCGATTTCAAGATTGTAGATTTGCATGTGCTGGGCGAAGGGGAAAATAATGGCGGAACTGGCCAGAGTGGCCAAATGATTATTTACATCACCGTGCTGGATGCCGCAGGCCAACCGCTGGATGGCGCACAGATTGTCAATGAGGAATCAGCGCCAGTCAATCTCATCTCGGGCGAAAAAGGCCCGGGCAAAGCTGAGATTACCATGTACGCCCAGGTTTTTCGCCTGAAGGTAGCCAGCGTCAATGGTCAGCCTGTCAGCAGCCAGGTCAGCACCAAGCTGGGACTCAAAGATATGGATCCCGCCCCCCTCATCGGCAAGCTGGGCGACGTTTGCACCACCATCGAGACTTGCCCCAGTTGGCCGCAAAAACATTTTTCTTACGTGCTGGTCTTCCAAAAAACACATTGAGCCCACTGTGCCCGCGGCGCATCTTGGTCAAGTCATGGCAAGATGAGCCCCACCGCTGAGAATCACCGTTTCGCCGGTGATGAAATCATTGCGTAGCAAATAAAGCAGGGTCTCAGCCGCGGCCCGGGTCCCGCCATCTCGGGCCAAAGGCACTGTGGCCAGCACCCGCTGCCAATAGGCCTCAGATGCGTCATCAGGGGGCAACATGGCTCCCAATGCGATGCCGTTGACCCGCACGCGCGGCGCCAGCTCCAAGGCCGCCGCCTGGGTGAACACATCCAATGCTCCTTTGGCCACGGTGTAAGTAAAATGGCTGCGATAGGGTCGGGCGGTGCGCCAATCGGAGATGTTGACCACCACGCCCGACAAATCCTGGGGCAACGCCTGATAAAAAGCCTGGGTCAACAAGATGGGAGAACGCAAATTTACACGAAAGGTTTGGCTCCACTGCTGCACCGTCATGCTGGCCAGCGTGTCTTTGGGAAAAATAGCCGCGTTGTTCACCAAAATCTGCACAGGAGGCCAGGATGCGGGCAACGAGGCCCACAACGGCCAGGCATCATCCAATTGGCTGAGATCTGCGGACACGAGGTGCACTGGTGCGCCCAGGGCCCGGGCCACGGTAGCTGTTTCTTCGGCCGCGGCCCGCGAGCGATGGTAATGCAAAAGTAGATAACAGCCCGACTCAGCCAGGGCCAGAGCCAGAGCTCGACCGATACGATGCCCACCACCGGTGATCAATGCTGTTTTTCCTGCTAAATTCATAACGATAAAGCTCCTGAGAAGGGTGAATCACGGCGCTCACGCGGTTTGTCGCACGTATCACGCTTCATCCATTATGCCACAAGTCTCAAAGCTCGTCATACACCCGCATCTCCCAATGACGTTGGGTCGGAGGCGGCGGCGGAGGCAGGGGACTGGCCGGGGGCTGTGACAGTTGCGAGGGGGGCGCGGTTGCCGGCATCCCCCCAACCACCACCACGGGGGGCTGTGCGCTTTGGCCGGGGTTGGGCTGCGCACGGCTCAAAAAGCGAACAGCCCAAGTGAGCGCCAATAGCGCCGGAACCATTGTCAAAATGCCCAGTACCACGCCCGCTGCCAGTGTCAGCGCATCGGAGCTGAGCCGCCAGCCAATGACCGCTGCCAAAGTGACTGAAAAACTGACTAGGGTCAGGTAAATATACTTTTTCATGGCATCCTCCGTTTCATTTGACGCACCGCTGCCCGAATTTCTTGCTGGGAGATGTAAGCGGCCTGAAAACGCACCAAATCACCGCGAGCAGCCAGAAGGAAATCGCCCCGCCCGCGCAAGCGCTCTGCGCCGCTGCGAGCCATGCCAGTGGCCACTTTGGCATCCTCGGGGCTGGCCACTGCGCCCACCAGCCGCACCGGCAAATTGGCTTTAATCAGTCCGCCCATGATGGTGGCCGCGGGGCGCTGTGTGGCTACGATGATATGGACGCCCGCCTCGCGGCCCCGTTGCGTAAGCCGGGCCAGATGTTGCTCCACCTGTTTGCCCCCCACCATGCGCAAATCGGCCAGCTCATCGATGACCACCACATAAAGGGGACGACTGCGCCGGGCTTTGTCTCGGGCCTCCATCTCTTGCACCGCCTGCGCCAGGGCCAAAATGGCAGCTTCGGGCTCAGTAATCACTGGCGCTACCAGATGCGGTAAATCGGCCAGGGGGCCAAAACCGCGGCTCTTGGGGTCGATGAGCAGCAGTTGCAGGGTGCGGGGACTGTGCCGCAATGCCAGGCTTAGCAACATGCTGCGTAACAGCACTGTCTTGCCGGAGCCGGTGCTGCCCGCTACTAAAATATGCGCCACATCGGGACTAGGCAACCGCAGCAGCAACGGGGCTCCTTCCTCATCCACGCCCAGAATAAAGCTGCCCAGAGGCATTTTTTGCAGTGTTTTGTTAAGTGAAAGTAGTTTGACTACGCCTGCCCGGGTGCGAGGCGACTCTACGTAAACCGCACCATTTTTACGATACATGCGCACCTCGGGCACGCCCAGCATCATGGCAACCTCATCTTTTAGGGCCAAGACTTTGTTGATGCGGGTGGCGGTGGTGGTAGTTAGCTCGTAGCGCACAAAGCGGGGCGTAACAGTGCCGCCCCAAACCCGGGCCACTACTTTGTGAGCGCGCAATACGCTCTCGATGGCATCTGCTTGTTGTTCTAAAATCGTTTGCAGGGTGGGCATAAGCTAAAATGAGGAGAGAAAAGGAACATTCGTTCTAATTATACACAATAAATCTTCGTATTTCAAGGGGTGGCACCAACTTTTTTGTAACGACTAACGTACCCGACTTCAATCACCACAAAGGCGCAAAGACACTAAGAACACCAAGCATTTCAAAGCTTTTTCTTTTCTTCGTGCCTTTGTGGCTTCGTGTCTTCGTGGTTTCTAGCCGGGCTACCACACAAAAGACCCGCCTTTCCGCGGCCCGCGCCGGGCGCCCAACCTCCAAACCTTGAACCGTGAACTGTGAACCCTCTTCCATCCACCGACACCGGCTAATGCGCGTCCCTCGCCCCATGTTGGTGTTATCATTTTATGCAACCCTCGCGGTTGTTTCTTTTTTATCACATCTACCCTGCAACTATACAGGGCTTTGTCTGAAATCCTTGCAGCAAGTCAAAAGATGACACATTCAGGCCCGGTGTCAAGCATCTGGGGCCGGCTGCAAGGGGCTTGATGAAATCAGACAAATTGCCCAGGCTTGCTCAGAGCTACATGCTGTATAGTTCCCCTATCCTGAACGAGGTTCAAAAAGCATGGCAAACAAAATTCGTGTTGTTGTTACAGGCGTTGGCGCGGTCAGCTCGGTCGGCCACAACATCAATGAAATCTGGGAAAACGTTGTGGCTGGGCGCCCCAATGTCAAGCCCATCACCAACTTTGACGCCTCACATCTCAGCACACGCATGATGGCCCCCATCGAAAATTATAATCCTGCAGACATCGTGGGCAAGCGCACAGCTCGCCGTTACGGGCGTTATGTGTCTCATGCTATGGCAGTGGCCCGGCAAGCCATGGAGGATTCAGGACTGGATCCGGCATCGGTGGACCCGACTCGGGCCGGAGTCATTATTGGCTCGGCCATTGGCGGCGTGAACGCCATGCTGGATGGTTACGATATTTTGCGCAGCAAGGGTGCGCGCCGTATCGGGCCTTTTACCGTGCCCGCCATGCTCATCGACTCGGCCCCCGGCATGATTTCAGTGGATTACGGTTTTCGCGGCAAAAACTTTGGCGTGGTGGGAGCATGCGCCTCGGGCAATTATGGCGTGGGCGAAGCCTACAACGCAATTTTGCACGATGAGGCCGATGTGATGATTTCGGGCGGCGTCGAGCTGGGCTTCCACGAATTTACAGTCTCGGCATTTGATCGTACAGGCGCACTTTCGCGGCGCAACGAGGCCCCCAACCAGGCCTCACGTCCCTTTGACCGCGATCGCGATGGCTTTGTGTTGGCCGAGGGCGCGGCTGTTTTGATTTTGGAGCGGCTGGAGCACGCCCAGGCCCGGGGAGCCCGCATCTATGGCGAAATTTTGGGCTACAGCGCCACGGCAGATGCCTATCACATCACCGCCCCGCGCGAAGACTCACTGGGGGCCATTGAATCGATGCGCATCGCATTACAAAATGCCGGACTCAAGCCCACCGACATTGACTACATCAACGCCCACGGAACCAGCACCCGGCTCAACGATGTGGCTGAAACACGGGCCATCAAAGCAGTTTTTGGTGATTACGCCCGCGAAGTCGCCATCAGCTCCACCAAATCCACCACCGGGCATCTGTTGGGGGCAGCAGGCGCCATGGAAGCGGCATTCTCCATGCTGGCTATCCGGGATGGCATTGTACCTCCCACCATCAACTATGCCAATCCTGACCCGGAATGCGATTTGAGCTACACGCCCAACATCGCCCGCCCGGCCCAACTTACATACGCCATCAGCAATTCCTTTGGCTTTGGCGGCCACAACAGCACACTCGTTTTGGGGGGCTACAAAGATGGACAATGACCCCGGCATGATGCCATTCGGGCGTTATGCGCACATTGTAGGATGGGGCAAAGCGGTTCCTGATCGCGTTGTCACCAACCATGAGCTGGAAAAAATTGTCGATACCAGTGATGAGTGGATTCGCACCCGCACAGGCATTCATCAGCGCCGCATTGCTGTCGACCCGGCAGAAACCACCGCAACGCTGGCAGCCAAAGCCGCCCGCGAAGCCCTCGAAGTAGCTGATGTGCCCGCCAGCAAGGTGGACATGATCATTCTGGCCACCTCCTCGCCCGAGCACATGTTTCCCTCTACCGCCTGCATTGTGCAGGATTTACTAGGAGCCACCAACGCCGGGGCCTTTGATCTCAGCGCGGCTTGCTCCGGCTTTGTTTACGGCCTGAGCCTGGCTAAGGGGCTCATCGCCTCGGGCCAGGCCGATAACGTACTCGTCATCGGTTCCGAGGTGCTTTCCCGCATCACCGACTGGTCAGACCGCAACACCTGCGTACTGTTTGGCGATGGTTCGGGCGCTGTGCTGGTGCAAAGCAGCCCGGTTCCCGGCGGCATTCTCGCCACCGAAAATGGTTGCGATGGCTCTGGTAGCGATGTTCTCATTTTGCCCGCGGGCGGCACAAAAATGCCCGCCACCCTAGAGACCGTCGCCTCGGGCCAGCATTTTGTCAAGATGAACGGGCGTGCAGTTTTTCGATTTGCCACCCGCATCATGGTTTCGGCCACCAAAACAGTGCTAAAAAAGGCCAACCTTAGTGTCTCCGACATCGATTTGATGATTCCGCATCAGGCCAACGAACGCATTATTGCTGTCTCTATGCGTAGCCTGAAGCTGGCCGATGACAAAGTTTTCCGCAATTTACAGTACTACGGCAACACCTCCACCGCCTCCATTCCCATCGCCCTGTACGAAGCCATGGAGCAGGGGCGCATCAAACCCAACGACACCGTGGTGATGGTGGGCTTCGGAGCTGGGCTCACTTGGGCAGGCGCTGCCATTCAGTGGAGCGTGCCCACAGCCAAAGAGACCTCCTTCTGGCGTGAAGGGCAGCGTTCAGCCAGCTACGGTCTGGCTCGGGCCCGGTCTCGATTGTTACGTCTCAGCCGTTCATTGAGCACCTCGCTCATCTCTGATGATGGCGACACCCTGCCCCAAACGCTCTCCAAGCGCCTTGAAGATTGGAAAAAACTTTTTGAATCGGATGACAAAGAGGAATAAGTGCAAGGGCCGAAAATCATCATTGGCGTGATTTTCGGTTACTACTAAGGTAGCCCGGCTAGAAACCACTAAGACACGAAGCCACAAAGGCACAAAGAAAGAAAAGTTTTGAAATTCTTGGTGTTCTTAGTGTCTTTGTGCCTTTGTGGTGATTGAAGTCGGATACGTTAGTAGTTACGATTTTCGGCCCTTTTGTTTTTACAGAGGTAACGATTCACCTTTTCCGATTAGCCACAAAGACACAACGGCACGAAGCAAGAAAAAACTTCCCCTCTTCGTCACCTTCGAGCCTTCGTGGCAAAAAATTAAAGGTCCAGAGCTGTCATTTGTGTAACATTAATACTTTCGTGCCTTTTTGGGGGGCGGATGCGAACCGTTACGACAGTTTTTCTTTGACCGCAGCGGTGATAGCAGGAATGACATCAAAAAGGTCGCCGACGATGCCGTAATTGGCAACACTGAAAATGGGCGCCTCTTCATCTTTGTTGACAGCCACGATAATCTTGCTGGCGCTCATGCCTGCCAGATGCTGCACAGCGCCACTGATGCCCGCGGCAATGTACAAATCGGGGCGAACCACCTTGCCCGTTTGCCCCACCTGATGCTCGTAGGGGATGAACCCGGCATCGACAGCGGCACGCGACGCACCCACGGCCGCGCCTAACGCGCCTGCCAGCTCGCGGATGTACGCGAAGCCTTGCTCGGGGTCTTTGGCAACGCCACGCCCGCCCGAAACAATAATGTTGGCCTCTGTCAGGCTCACCTCGCCCGACTCGGCCCGCTCGATGCTGAGAACTTGGTAGGGGCTGGCAACATCGGCTGCGGCCATGCCAACGATTTCGCCGTCGCCACCGACATCTTCGGCGGCAGCAAATGCGCGGGGGCGCAGCGTGGCAATCTGGGGCGAGCCCGCAATGCTCACATCCACCAGCACATTGCCGGAATAAATGCCGCGCACGCCGGTGAGGCTATCGCCATCGGCGCTCAGGGCCAGCGCATCGACGATGACTCCTGCGCCATTGTCGGTTGCCAGGGCCACAGCCAAATTGCTGCCATTGAGCGTGTGCGAGGCCAGAAAAGCACCGGCACCACTGCTGTCCAGTGCATTTTTAACATCGGCCAGTTGTTGTTCCAGGTCAAAGATGGCGCGAGAGGCGTCATCGACCACATAGACTTTTTTGGCGCCACGTTTTGCCGCACATTGGGCAATATCGCCAATTTCAGAACCGATGACCAACGCTTCGACATCGTCGCTCAGGCTCAGGGCCGCGCCCAGGGCTTCCCAACTGCTGGCGACAACTTGACCATTGTCTGTTTCGATATAAACCAGATATTTCATGTTCATAGCACCTTTTCAGCGAGCAGCGCATCCACCAGCGCCGCGGCGGCTTCCTGCGCCGAGCCATCAAACAGCGTGACTTGGGCATCTCGGGCAGGGGGTTTGCGGAAGTTAGCCATGGTGGCCACCGGGCCCGGCACATCGACACCCAAATCGGCTGCGCTAAGCACCGGCACGTTTACCCGGGCAGCTTTGCGAATGTTGATGAAGGTGGGATAACGGGGATCACCAATCTCTTTGTTGACTGAGATGATGGCTGGGGTGGGAACCTGGACAGTTATTCGGGCCTGGCCCACCGCCCGCTCCACGGTGATGCTGGCCTCATCGGCCGCAATAACTTTTGAGACACTGGTCAGCACAGGCCAGCCCAGCTTGCGGCCCAGCGCCACCGGCACAGCGCCAGAGTTGCCATCCACAGTCATCTGTCCCATAACAACCACATCCACATCGCCATCCTGTTTGATGGCTGCAGCCAGCAGTTCGGCCACGCCCCAGGCATCGGCGTCGCTATTTTCGATCAATGTGGCATCTTTGCAGCCCATAGCCAGGGCGCTGCGCAGAGCATCGATGGCGCCGTTATCACCCACGGTGATGACGCCAGTGGTTCCGCCGTAGTCTTCCATGAGCTTCAGGCCCGCCTCGATGGCGAGTTCATCCCACGGATTTACGACAAGATTCACGCTGAGTTTGCCGGAAGCTGCTTCCTCGGCACTGATTTTGGGAAGCTCTGCTGTATCCGGCGTTTGTTTGATACAAACCAGATAGCGCATATTTAGGTCTCCTTGTCTGAATAGAGGAAAGTCGATGGTGCAACGTGAAAGGCTTCTTCACGAGTATACCGTAGATGCAAGTTGTCTCCGCCCCCTGCGGGCTCCTGGCGCGCCCAGTCCCACATGGCTGTCAACGGGTGTTTTTCAGCGCTTCCGGCAAAACCGATAGAATGGAATTGGGTGTGCATCATTGCAGGGACATCTTCCGGGTGGGCAGGACGTATAGGTTATCTGGAAGCCATTATACTTTTTTATGACGCAGTGCGCAACATTGCCATTGTGCGACAACGGGCATGCGCAATGAGAAGGATAATGCCTGAATTTACGCCCTCTTTGGTTATTTGCCCCATCGCTTGTGTTCGTTTATTGCGGTTTGCGTTTAAGAACGTAGTACGTGCCCTTCTTGACGCCGATTTTCAGCAAGATGCCCTTGTCTACCAAATCCACCAAATCCAGGCGCAGCGTTTCGGTGCTGACACTGGGGCACAGTTGCCGGTAGTCGCGGTTGGTGATGCGTTTATTTTCCTGCACCCATTGCAGCGCTTTCATCTGCCGTTCGTTCATGTTGCTTTCCCATTGCGGCATGGGATGGTGTCCGCCGATTTCGTGGCCTTTGCGCAGGGTGACAGTAAAACTATGAGCTGTGGCCCGAAACTCGGGTGACGGATGTCCCACCGCTACCATGGTCTCAATCATCTTGTCTACGCCCAGGCCCAGCTCTTCGATGTAGCCCCATTGCAGCAGACCGTTCACCAGGCGGGGATTGCGGCTAAAATGCTCATCCACGATGTTTTTGAGGGTGATGTAGCCGGGCAAGCCACCGGGCGATGAAATTTCCAGGCGGTCTTTGAACATGAGGACTTCGATGCGGCGGCCCATGATGCGGTAATCGCGGTGCGCTACCGCATTGACCAAGGCCTCACGTACAGCAATCATGGGATACTCAGTTTCTTCCTCCCGTTGCAGGCCCCGCACCACCGATTTTTTATCCATGCTTTCCCACACCACTTGCCAGGTACGCTCAATCATGCGGGCCAGCGGCCCCCCCACATCCACCCGACGCCCGTAGCCAATTTCGCCCTGGCCGCCATGCCGATCTATTCCCGGAAATCTGACAAAGGTGAGTCCGGCCTGGGGTAGAAAAATTTGCGGGTCTTTGCCAAAAAGCAGCAAGCCGCTAACAGTAGCCGCGCCCGATTCGCTCAGCGCGCCAATTTGACGCAGCAAGGTTTCGGTGGCGCCCACAAAGCCGGTGGGCTGTCGTCGTTGTCGATGTTCCACATATTCGGCAATGACTTCCTCGTCAAAATCCGCGAGACTGGTTCCAGGCACTTCCTCCAGCTCGAATGCGCCCGTGGCCCGTCCCACCGCGGCCAGAGTCAAATCTTGTCCCGTCAGGATGCGATTTTCGTTGCCCCGTCGGGCCAGAACCCGACCATCGGGCAGCGAATGCAGCTCGGGACTGCGGGGCACGCGAAAAACCAGCACTGCCCCCCGCGGCAGCTCATAACTTTCGGCCTCCACTTGCACCGGCGGGCGCACCTGGGTGATGGCCATGCTCACGATGTCTTCGGCATCTTCCGCCTGCATGCCCAAATGTACGTGGCCCGCTTCATCGGCGCCTACTACCAAATCGCCTCCCTCGGTGTTGGCAAAGGCTACGATGGTCTCTAACACCGCATCGGGGTCAAGATGAGGGAAGAACGCAAGTTGCAGGCCCGGCTTGCGTCCAAACAGATAAGTCAACGACATGGTTCGTTCAGGCTCCGGCCTTAGTCCCTTCGCTTGCGGCATCCTCTTTTTCGGCCACCGCAATCTCTTCGATACGGGCCGCAGAGACCAGAGCATCACCCTCTTGCAGGCGCACACAGCGCACGCCGCGGGTGGCCCGTCCCAGCACATTGATAGCTTTGACCGGGGTACGCATGGCAATGCCATTTTGTGTCATAAAAGCCACATCATCCTGCTCATCCACAATCATGGCTACCACAATGGGGCCTGTTTCATCCAGCCGCGAGTGATCCGTAATCCACACACCTTGGGTGTAGCGTCCCTTGGTGGGCAGGTCAGATGGGGCGACACGCTTGCCCCAGCCCTGTTCTGTGACGATGAGCAGCTCGTGTTGGCCATCCATGGCGGTCATAGAGGTCACAGCGTCATCGCCCAGCAAGCGGATGCCTCGCACACCTGCGGCGGTGCGTCCCATGGGCCTGATGGCGTTCTCGGTGAAGCGCAGCACCTTGCCCTTGCGGGTGATGATGACAATATCATCGTTGCCGGGCGTCACCTCTACGCTGATGAGTTCATCGCCAGGATTGATGTTGATGGCGATGATGCCGGAGGGGCGCACCCGTGAAAATTCGCGTAGTGCCATGCGTTTGATACGCCCTTGCCGGGTGCAAAGCACAATATACTCCGATTTTTCAAAATCTGCCACCGGAATGACCGCGGTCACAGTTTCATTATTTTGCAGGTTTAGCACATTGTTCACATGATAGCCGCGGGCGGTGCGGCTGCCTTCGGGAATGTTGAAGGCTCGCTCCACGTAAACGCGTCCGGTATTGGTGAAAAAGAGTAGATGATCCAGGGTGCGGGCAAAGAGTGAACGCACTACCACATCCTCTGCCTTGGGCGATACCCCCTTGACCCCCTTGCCACCGCGTCCCTGAGCCCGAAAGACCTGGGCATCGGTACGTTTGATGTAGTTGCTTTGTGTCAGGGTGATGATTTCGCCCCGCTGAGTAATCAAATCTTCTTCCCTGAAGTCACCAATGCCTTGGGGATCGATGCGGGTACGGCGCTCATCTGCATAAGTTTCTTTGAGATACAGCACATCTTCACGGATGATGGCCAAAATTTTGTGCGGATCAGCCAGCAAGCCTTTTAGATAGCCCGCTTGCGCGGTAAGTTCGTCATACTCATCTTCGATTTTTTGCCGTTCCAACGCAGCCAGCCGCCGCAAAGGCATATCCAAAATAGCCTGCGCCTGAATTTGGCTCAATTTGAAATGCGCCATCAGCGCGGCGCGGGCCTCATCTACAGTTTTGCTGCCGCGAATAGTCTTGATGACCTCATCCAGAAAATCCAGCGCAATGCGCAGGCCCTCTAAAATGTGCAGGCGGGCCTCAGCCTGAGCCAGCTCCCAGCGGGTGCGTCGGGTCAGCACCTCCATGCGATGATCGAGGTAAAGCATCAACATGCGTTTGAGTGAAAGCGTGTGCGGCTCGTTATTGACCAACGCCAGATTATTGACACCAAAAGTGGTTTGCAGGAAGGTGTATTTGAATAGCTTGTTCAGCTCTTTGCGGGGCACAGCGCCCCGTTTGAGTTCGATGACAATGCGCATTCCTTTGCGGTCACTTTCATCCCGCAGGCCCGAGATGCTATCCAGGCGGCCTTCGCGCACCAGTGCGGCAATGCGTTCGATGAGGGTGGTTTTATTCACCTGGTAGGGAATTTCGGTGACGATGATGCGGAAACGTCCGCTTTTCATCTCTTCGATTTCGGTCTTGGCCCGTACAATCACGCGGCCCCGGCCTGTGGCAAAAGCTTGCTTCACCCCTTCCAGTCCCATGATGATGCCGCCAGTGGGGAAATCTGGCGCCTTGACGAATTGCATCAGCTCGGGCAGTTGCACCTCGTGGATGTTGTCCCAGTGGTCAATCATGTAGATGAGCGCATCGGCCACCTCGCCCAGATTGTGGGGCGGAATGTTGGTGGCCATGCCCACGGCAATGCCACTGGCCCCATTGAGCAGCAGATTAGGTAGCCGCGCAGGCAAAACTTTGGGCTCCTGCAACGATTCATCAAAGTTGGGGGCCCAGTCAACGGTGTCTTTTTCGATGTCGCGTAGCAATTCACCAGCGATGCGGGCCAGGCGGGCTTCGGTGTAACGCATGGCCGCGGCGCTATCGCCATCCACCGAGCCAAAGTTGCCCTGCCCATCCACCAACGGATAGCGCAGGCTAAAGTCTTGGGCCATGCGCACCATGGCATCGTAAACCGCGCTATCGCCGTGGGGGTGATATTTGCCCAGCACTTCACCTACGATGCGGGCCGATTTTTTGTAGGGGCGATTATAATGCAGTCCCATGTCGTGCATCACGTACAAAATGCGGCGATGCACCGGTTTGAGGCCGTCGCGGGCGTCGGGCAGGGCCCGGGCCACGATGACACTCATGGCATAATCGAGGTAGGAGGCGCGCATCTCCTGCTCGATGGAGGCTGTTTTGATGACTCGGGCCAGTTGGAAATCATCGGCACGGGAGCCATCTTCATTGAAATTGGAATCGTGAACTTTTTGGGTATCTTCAGGCATATGAAAAATGATTTTTCTGGTAGAATGGTAACATGACGGATATGGGAGCCGCTGCGAAATTTGCCAATTGGCAGCGCTTGATGCCCGCCAACACAACAAATCATTATACCATTTTTTTCAAATTTCCTCCAGTTTTCTGCAATTCCCATGCTCCACCAGGCTTCCGAGACGCACGCACGATGCACACACTTGTCGGTATTTTTTACGATTGGCTCTACCAACTTGATTCTCACGCATTTTTCGAGGTGCGGATGCGCACGTGGTTGAATTGGGGATTGATCGTAGGCGCGGTTTTGATGTTGCTGGGGCGCATCCCCGGCGGTTTGGTCATTAGTCTTATCTTTGTGGGCATCATTTTGTTGCTGGCTCTGGGTAGTCATTGGGCCCGCCGCGGCTACTACATCCATTTTGTTCCCGAAAAACGCCCGCATCCCCAGCCTTCACCCCTGTCGCCAGAAGAAACGATTCCACATCGTGCCAGCGGGCACTTTATCGTTGAGGAGCGAGCCGCCAACTGGACCGATCTTGCTGCCAACTATCGCACCTTTCCTGACCGCGAGCATTTGTGCATGGCGCAGGTGCAGCCCACCACCTGTCTGAAAGTTGGCCAATTGAATCTGGAACTGCTGGGCATGTGGTATTTCTTCATCAAAGAGGAAAACATTCGGGCGCTGACACCAGGTCGCATTTATTTTGGCAGCTCTGTCGAGCCGGGCCTGCGGTTACAGTATCAACGCCCGAACAAGCGGGGCAAGATGCGGGAAGACATCTTTTATCTTCACTTTGATTCTGAAACCCACCGACAGCGCGTGTGGGCTGATTTGTTGGTGGCGTCGGTATCCGGGGCTTGATATCGCCAATTGTCG
>CAZMDD010000030.1:0-17260 GCA_964565065.1 uncultured Caldilineales bacterium
CGGTAGCCCGTGGCTTCAGCCGCGGGCGTAGGCGGACACGTGAGGCGCGCACACGGGCGCATGATGTGCGCGCAAGCTGGCACAACCTTCAACCAGCAAACCTTGAACCTGAAATCCTAGACCCGCGGTCAACCCGCCGAGTCGCAGACTCGTCTGGACACGTTTTTTTCGATGGAGGGGCTGGCGGTTTACCACTGACCTCTGACCTCTGTCCTACTGACCTCTGGCCTACTGACCTCTGACCTACTGTTTCACTACCACTACTCCACCAGGCCGTTGCGCACCGCCCAAATGGCGGCCTGAGTGCGGTCAGAGACCATTAGCTTCTCGAAAATATGGCGTACATGAGTCTTGACGGTATTTCGGCTGATGACCAGCGTCTCGGCCAAAGCATCATTGTTCAGGCCCAGAGCGATAAGCTTAAGCACGCGCAGTTCCTGTTGGGTTAAATCGGCTCGTTGCAGGGCGCTGCTTTCGGCAACCTGGGTATTTTCCAGCACCGATTGCAGCAACGTTGCATCGATGACCCGGTCACCTTGCGCCGCTGCCCGCACCACGCGCACAATCTCCTCTGGCTCCGCATCCTTGAGCAAATATCCGGCAGCGCCCGCGGCAATGGCCCGCGAAAGATACTCAGTACTGGCGTACACTGTCAGCATGACAATGCTAATTTCGGGCATTTTAGCTTTGATGGCCGTGAGCGCCTGCAAACCATCCATCTCCGGCATACGAACATCCATCAGAATAACGTGCGGGCGCAGCGATTGGGCCAGAGCCACAGCTTCACGCCCGGTCACAGCCTCGCCCACCACATCCAGTCCCGCGGCCAAAAGCAGGCCACGCAAACCGGCCCGAACCACACTATGATCATCAGCAATGAGCAGGCGAATCGTCATCTTCAATCAGAGCTCCTAATTTTTGAGTCAGCGGCAAACGTACAAAAATGCTGGTTCCTTGTCCCGGTTGGCTGTTGATGGTGCAGACACCGCCCACCAGTCTTGCCCGCTCCTGCATGGCCACCAGGCCTACATGCCCCAGGTCGGTGTCCACCTGTTCCAGGGCAAATCCCTGTCCCCAATCCTGAATTTTGATAGTGAGAATGTCGTCGACAATAGAAAGATGGACAGCTACCCGCTGGCCGCGAGCATATTTGTAGGCATTGGTCAAAGCCTCTTGCACGATGCGGAAAGCAGCGATATCTACATTGTCGGAAATCTTCTCCTCGTCGATGTCGATTTCCAGCGAAAACTGCCAATCGGCACGGCGGGCCAGACCCTGGGTCATCTCCCGTATTGCCGCTTCCAGGCCCAAATCATCCAGCAAGGTCGGGCGCATGCCCTCGATGATGCGACGGCCTTCGTTAATGGCTGATGCCAATTGTGCCATACCATCTTCCAGCAGCTCATGGGCAGACTCAGGATTTTGTTCCAGTAGCGCAGCGTAATTGCGCAACAGCAGCCGAGTTGCCACCAGATATTGCAGCAGACCGTCGTGAATATCATAAGCCACCACCCGGCGCTCCTCCTCCTGAGCGGTCATCAAGGCATTGACCAATTGCCTGAGCTGCTCACGATGCAAAGCCAAACGCTGGTAAAGATCGGCATTTTCCAGCGCGATGGAGCCCTGCGCCATCAAACTGGAAAGCAGCTTGCAGTGCCAGGTGTCCAGCTCCTGGCCCGGTTCACCCACCAGCTCGACAATGGCCCGGCGCAAGGTGCTGATGCGCAGCGGGGCATAACAAATCATACGCTGAGAAGTGCGATGCGTAATCATCTCGCCCACGGTCAACGCCAGCGATTTTCGAATCGATGCCAAATCGTAGGGAGTGCGTTGCGAAGAAGCAGCGGTGGTTTGCACGACCTGCGGAGGGGCATCCCCTTCATTCTGAGCCAGACAATAGATGGTCACATCGGCCACAGGCAAAAGCTCGCTGATGGTTTGCGTCACCAAGCGCAAAATCTCATCTCGCTCGACATGGGAGCTGATTTTCATTCCCAGGGCCTGCAGATGATCCATTTGTTCCAGATAGCCGCGGGTCAGGCGGGCCATTTCGTTGAACGACTGAGTGAGCTGCCCGATTTCATCATTGGATTGCACCGGCAATTGCTCGCTGAAATCGGCCTGAGCCATCTTTTGTACCCCGCGTTCCAAAGCCAACAGGGGCTCGGTAAAACTACGGGCCAGCAACACCGTAAACAAAAAAGCAATGGCAATGGCTGCCAGCAAGATGCCACTGGCAGTCAATCTAAAATCGAATAGGGGCGATAACAAGGCCTTGACAGGCTCAACCCGCAAAAGCACCCAATAATGACTGGGATGCTGGAATCGATAGTGAATGGGCGTGTAAATCATCACCTGATTATCGGTAATCATGCTGCCAGTTTTGCCGCTGAGAAGCTGCTGGCTGATGTTAGGAAAATCATATTTGGCCGATACGCCCGTCGCCAAATCGGTGGGCCCGCCCCAGCGTTTGGCAGCATCTGGATGCGCCAGATAAAAGCCATCTTGATCAATCATGGCCAAAATGCGCCCCCCCTCACTCGAAGTTTGCACAAATTTCAAAAACTCATTGGCCTCGACATTTACCACCACCACGCCGCGAAAGGTTGCATCCAGATAAACGGGAGTCACATAGCGGATGACCGGATGCAGAGGCTGCTCAATCTTGCCATGCTCCCGATTCAAATCCAATGGCGAAATGTAGATAGCTCCCGATTCCAGTCGGGCCCCTTCGATGAAATAGTAACGATCCGATTTATCTTGCAACTGCGTAGTGGGAATAATCACCACGTGCCCTTCGCGGGTATCGACGCGGGCGACCTCCATGCCGCTGGCATCCAGAAAACGCACCTGATAATAATAAGGATGTGCAGAGGCGAAAATCAACAAATCCCGCTCCAGCATTTGCTGATGAAAGGTCAGGGCCTGCGAATCGTTGGCATCGACTCCAAGATAAGCACTCAGGCTGTTGAGATGCGAGAGATAGCGCACATCATCATTGATGCCATCCAAAAAGGTCTCGATTTGTTGCACATGCTGCGCCAGCTCGTTGCGCGACGAACGAATGACCTCATCTTGGATGATGTTGCCGGTAAACCAATTGCCGTAGAGTGCAGTTCCCAGCAACGGCAGCAGTACCACCAGCATCACTGCCACCAGCAACTTGGTACGGATGCTAAGGGGAACGCGTTGAAAATAGGAACGGCCAGACATGGTTTTGCGCTATTGGGCCCGAAGCTGCTGCAAAAGTTGTGCCCGACGCCGCAAATGCCCGTGGGCTTTGTTGTCTCGGGCGTCGAAGCGCTGGGTGAACATGGCCAGCGCCGCATCCGAATCCAGCAACGCCCGCTGCTGATTAAAAGTCTGGCGGGCAGTGGCCTCATCAGCGGCCTGCACAAAGGCAATCACCGCCTGCGCCAGTGCATCTTGTCGCTGATAGGCCTGCATGGCCCGAATCTCTTTCATGGCATCGACCCGCTGCCGCAGAGCCTCGGCAGTGTCGTACTCACCCATTTTCAGCGCAGATTCGATGATATTGTCCACCGCAGCCAAAAATGCGTCGGTGGTCACATCGGGCTTGGCCTCCGCCAGCGCGGCTAGCGCCGGACGGTCTTCCGCCTCGAGAAAGTGTTGCATCAGTGTTTGCAGCAGCGCTTGATCAAAAATTGTGTTGGATGTCATGGTATTTTTTGTTGAGTTGTTGAGGCTGAGAGATCAGAGCAGTCGTTTTTTACGTCCGGCTCCCAATTCCTGACGACTTTTGGCCGCCTCTGCTGTGAGTTCCGGGCCAGAAAGATGTCCCATTTGGCTGTAGAAAGTGGTATCGTAACGGCGGACTTGCACCACCACGGGCATGGGCGTCGCGTGTCCCAGGATGAGCGCTTGTTCCTTGCTATCCAGCCGGGCCAGCACTTGACGCAGCTCCTGCCCGCCGCTGACACCCATGAACACCGCGCGGATATCCTCCTCGTTATCCAGGGCCAGGGTGACGCGCGTGCCAATCTGCGACATCACCTCCGCATCGATGCCGCTGGGGCGCTGATCCACCACAAACAGGGTGACATTGTATTTGCGCAACTCCCGGGCGATGGTGCCGAAAATAGTCTTGGAAGCGATGGCCGGATCCAAAAACTTGTGCGCTTCTTCGATGGTGATGACCAATGGCTTGGGCTTGGCTGCTTCATCACCAAAAGCTTCTTCGGTAAGATTTTTGTAGTGTTCGCGGATGCGCCGGGTGAGAAAGTTGGCCACCAGCAAATAGGCGGCCAGATCATCGCCATATTTGCCAAACTCCAGCACCACATGCTTGCCCGCCAGCAGATATTCCAAAATGCGGCGAATGGAGTTTTCGGCAGGCTTGGGCACGATGAATCCAAAGCGAGTAAACCGCTCCAGGCGGCGGCGCAGCGCGGCCAGTGAATTTTGCTGTTGCCCCATCTCGGTAGCAAAAGCTTTGAGCGCATTGATTTTCTTGCCATCCTCATCCTCACCCCCGTAATTCACCTCCAGCCAGTCATCATCCAGAAAATTCTTGAGCCATGAACGCTTCAGCCGCCGGAACATGGCGTACATGGCGCCCACTTGCGGCTCGGTAAGGCCCAAGACCCCCGCCAGCATCTCCACATCCTCCGGTTCGATATGCTCGAAACCGATTTGCACGGTGGCATCGGGATTCGAGCCGCGCCGACGACTGCTGTCATCATCCAGGGTGAAAATTGCCACCTGGCCCGGGAAAATCTGTTTCAGCCCCTTGACCTTGCTGGCATGTTCCGCTGTGCCCTCCCAACCATATTCATTGTGCATATCAAAGATGAGATTCACCGCGGCATCGCTATGAATGACTCCGGCCAGCAGCAAGCGACTAAGAAAGGTCTTGCCAGTGCCCGATTTGCCAAACACCGCCGATGAACGCTCGACAAAACGATTCAGATTCAGGGTAATTTTCACATCCATGTCCAGGGGACGGCCCACATGGAAGAAGGTAACACTTTTGCCCTCGGCATCCTGGCCTTTCCCCTCCTCACCAAAAACATAGCCCACCTCTTCTGCGGTGGCAATGGTTACAGGTGCATAATGACCAGGAATCGTCTTGACAGGCTGCGGAATGTGCGCATCAGGCCCGTCGGTCTCCATCACCAGCATGGGGCTGATATGCACTTTGCCAAAGATGCTGGTTCCCAGATGTACCTGACGCATAAACGCATTGCTGAGATCTGGGGGCGACTTCTCGAATGCCGCATTGGCATGATCCAGCGCAATATCGGTAATCATGCCAAAAAAGATGCGTCCGCCCGCGTGGATGGTGGTGTAGCGTCCCACAGCCAGCGCCTCCAGCAGTTGATCTCGATCCAGCATGACCTCCAGGCCACTGCTCAGGGCCCCGGCAACCACCTGGCCCAGGCGTCGGCTGACATCAGATGCAGGTAACTCGGCCATGGCCTGCAAGAAATCATCAGACATGAGAAGCCTCCAGATAAGTGGCCAGGCGCTGCAAAATAGCATCCAGGCGGGTAGGCTCCTGCCCCAGCAGATGTACCAATTCGCGGCCAGCCTCCAGCAGATAGGCCCGCTCCTGGCCCGGAACCTGGCTTTGGGCGGCGTTCAGCAGAGCAGCGATGAGCAAATCATCTGCCGGAGCTGGGCCATGATTCAAAATCAGACGGAAGAAGTCGAAGCGGGCCAAAACCTGGCTCACCTCGGTTTGGGAGCATGCCAGCACCCGTTGCAGGGCCCCGGGCGGGCGCGGGGGTACGCCTTGCATGATGCGCCCGGGCGCGCCAAAGCCCACAGCCAGCGCGGTAATCTCCACCGGAACCTGGCGGCGCTGGCGCATATCCTCGATTTTCTCTGCCGACATTTCCGCCGCGGCAGCCACAATCTGCCGCACAAAAGGGTCATCCTCCACGACGATTTCATAAATCAGGCCATAAACGGCCCCGTCGCCAGTCTGGACGTAGACCAAATCGCCAAATGCGGGCAACTCGCCGGCATTCAGCGTGCGGCCAAAGGTAAAGGTTGTGGAAGTGCTGCGTAAAATGCGTCCTAGCATAGTGGGGCGATGTGTTGGGAGTGAATTAGCGTATGGAGAATACATCATTTTACCGCAGTGCGGTTTCTTAGCCAATTATCGCGGCAGCAGGGGGGGCGTTTCGGTTTGGAACGCTTTTATTTTTTGGCCGGGCGGATGACGAATCCGCCCTGGGGAGCCCCGCTTCGGAGTCGAATTCGCCATCCGGCGGGTTTTACAATGCTTGCTGTTCTTAGTCTCTTTGTGCCGTTGTGGTGATTGAAGTCGGGTACGTTAGTCATTACAATCATTGGCTCATTGATGAACATTACCCAAAATCATTGCAATAGTTTACGCTATTTTGTACACTAAGTGACTGATGTTACGCAATTGGATGCCACCACGGTTGCCAGCCATTCCCTGGCTCCAGAATCAGGTACAACGCAGATAAACGCAATGTCCGACACCCACGACAGCTTTTGGCAAACCCTTTTTCAGCGGCGCAGCATTCGCCGATTCAGACCTGAGCCGTTGCCCGCAACGCTGCTGCAACGGCTGCTGACCGCGGCCATCTGGGCCCCCAGCGCACACAATCGCCAGCCGTGGCGTTTTGCTGTGCTTACCACGTCCGAGGCCAAACACGCATTGGCCCGGGCCATGGCTGCCCGCTGGCAAGAGGATTTACAAGCCGCGGGCCTGGGCCCGGATGCCATCGCCGCCAGGCTGCAACGCTCAACCTGGCGCATCACCACGCCGCCCGCATTGGTGCTGGGCAGCATCACCCTGCAAGAGATGGATGTTTATGACGACGCAGCCTTACAGCAGGCCGAAGCACTCATGGCCACCCAAAGCCTGAGCCTGGCCCTGGGCAATCTGATGCTGGCTGCATGGCGGGAAGGCGTAGGCTCCTGCTGGATTTGCGCCCCATTGTTCGCATCCGATGCCGTACGCCAGGTTCTGCACCTGCCCCACTCGTGGCAACCTCAGGCACTCATTGCCCTGGGCTATCCCGCCGAAACCAAAACATCCACCCGCAAACCCCTTTCCGAGGTCGTCACATGGCTGTAAAACAAAAGATGAAGATTGTAGCCCTGGCGGGCGGGGTGGGCGGCGCCAAATTGGCTCACGGACTGGCGCAAATTTTGCCCCCCGAACAACTCACCATCATCGTCAACACCGGTGATGATTTTGAGCACCTGGGCCTGACCATCTGTCCTGATATCGACACCGTACTCTACAACCTGGCCGAAGTCAACAACCCGCAATTCGGCTGGGGCCGGGCCCATGAAAGCTTTCAGGTTTTGGATGAGGCCAAACGGCTGGGACATGATGCCTGGTTTTTGTTGGGGGATAAGGATATTGCGTTGCATCTTTTGCGTCGGGTCATGCTGGACGCGGGCATGTCATTGACCCAAACCACATTGGATTTGGCCCGTCGGCTGGGTATCTCCCACACGGTGCTGCCCATGTCCGATCAGCCGGTACGCACCATGATTCGCACACCTGAGGGCGAGCTGGCTTTTCAGGAGTATTTCGTGCGGCGACGCACCGAACCAACGATGCTGGGCGTACGATTTGCCGGGCTTTCGGGAGCCCGCCCCAGTTCGCAAGTGCTGGCCGCATTGGATGCCGCGGATGTGGTGATCTTTTGTCCCTCCAATCCCTTTGTCAGCATCGGCCCGATTTTAGCGCTGCCGGGCGTGGCTCCGCGCATTGCCCGCCGCCTCACCCTTGCTGTCAGTCCCATCATCGGCGGCCAGGCGCTAAAAGGTCCCGCAGCCAAAATGATGCAAGAGCAGGGGCTGGAAGTGAGCGCACTGGGCATTGCCCGCTACTACACCGGTCTGGTCGATGTTCTGGTGCTGGATCATGCAGATGCAAACCTGGCTCCAGATGTGCAAAAGCTGGGCATAGAGGTGCTGGTCACCGATGGCATCATGCGCGATAAAAGGGATCGTCAACGTCTGGCCCGAGAAACCCTCTCGCTGCTTACCTCGCTGCAAGCCCGCGCCCCACAACGTGACGATAAACCATGAAACGCCTCATCAAACACACGGCCCGCCACATTCCTGGCGCCACACGCCTGAGCAAGCGGGCGTGGGTCGAGGTGCGACGCCTGGGCGAGCGCGCGCGATTCGCGCTGGCAGGTACGCCTCCGCCCGGGCACGCGTGGCTGCTGGCCTCATCCGGGCGCAGCGGGTCCACCTGGCTGGGCGATATGCTGGCCGCATTGCCTGGTGTGCAAGCCATCTTCGAGCCGCTGGACCCCCGCAACAGCGCCCGCTACCGCCAGCTCATGGCCTGGCCTGCCCATGCCCCCTCATCCACGCTGCGACGTCACTATCTGCGCCCCAGCGAGTGTGCGCCTCAGTGGGCCGATTTTTGGCAGCAGGTGCTGCAAGGCCACGTTCGCACCTATCTCACCGACTATGATCGTACCAGTTTCTTTCCGCAGCGGTTTCTCATCAAAAGCATTCGGGCCAACATGATGCTGGGTTTTGTGGATGAGCATTTTCATCCCCCCATCATCTTTCTTAGCCGCCATCCCGGTGCGGTCATCAACTCGATGTTCTACCGGGTGCGGGCAAGCTGGCCCGCGTCGGCGCAAGCAATTCTGCGCCAGGAAAAACTGGTGGCAGATCATCTGCAACCCTGGGTGCGCCAGGTGGAGCAGGTGCAAGATGGTTTCGAGGCGCAAGCGTTGTGGTGGGCGCTGGAAAATCGGGTCGGCAGCCGACAAATGCACGGGCGAGAATACTTTCACATCTTTTACGAAGACCTGGCCTTGCGTCCGCGTCAGACCATGGATGCGCTGCTGCGTTGGCTGGGCGCCCCCCCCGAGGCACTGCCCCAGGCCATGTTCCAGCGCCTTAGCCGCATGACCAGCGTCACACAGCGGCAATCTGTCGAAGATGACGCCATGAAGCGCCTGAGCGCGTGGCAACGAGAACTTTCGACTGATGAACAGCGCATCGTATTGCAATGGGCGGAACGGCTGGAAATTGAGTGGTACGATGCCGGGCCGCTGCCACGATACACATCGGGTCCGAGGCCCACAGCATGAAACTGGCCATCGCCATCCCCATGAAACCGTTGCCCGCGGCCAAAAGTCGCCTGCGCCCGGCACTGGAACCCCGGGCCCGGCAGCGTTTGGCTCGAACCATGCTGGAACATGTGATGCAGGTGGCCCAGGCCAGTCAGGTCGCCACGAGCATGGGGGTCATCTCTGCCGATGGGCATCTTTTGCAGCAGGTCGGGCGTTTTGGATTCGAGCCAGTTTTAGAATCGGTAGCAACGGGGTATAATCAGGCTGTGCAAACAGCCATCACCTGGACGCAATCGAAAACATGTGAGGCGCTGCTTATTTTGCCCTCTGATTTACCGTGGCTTCTGCCGGAGGATGTGCAACAAATGGCCCGTTTGGGCGCCTTATGCCGGCGCAGCGTGGTCATTGCGCCCGATGCAGCCTATCGCGGCACCAATGCCCTGCTACTGCGACCGCCCCACATCCTGGCCCCTGCGTTCGGGCCCGACAGTGCTCGCCAGCATCGACAATTGGCCCGGGCCCGGGGCATCAGCGTCATCATCCACAGCTCTCCTACCCTTTCCCACGATATCGACTTGCCCGAAGACTTGGAACGCTGGCGCACAATAAACAAGGTCATTGCAACCACCCATGGCACAGATTTCGCAGATTTTTCGTTACTACTAAGGTCGTCCGGCTAGAAACCACGAAGACACGAAGCCACAAAGGCACGAAGAAAAGAAAAAGCTTTGAAATGCTTGGTGTTCTTAGTGTTTTTGTGCCTTTGTGGTGATTGAAGTCAGGTACGTTAGTCATTACAAATAATCCCATAAACACAATGTCTTATCTTTCCTTTCGCACTTCCTTGCTCATCTTCATAAGCCTGTTGCTACTGGCCGCAGGCAACACCGCTATCAGCCATGCCCAAGAAGATGCCCCGCCGCGGCTGCAAAATCCCTATGTGAGCCCGCCCTTCTCGCCAGTAGACACCTCCGATGACCTGCCCATCCTCCCCATCCCCTCCAAACCGGAATCAATCGTGCCATTAAAATTGGGGCGGCGTCCGCCACGATTGTCCCGAGCATCGGAGGCTGTTCAGCTTCGGGGCATGACCACCGACATGGTTCAGCGCAGCCAGGGCACTGCAACAATGCCTGCCACCCTGACCAACTGGGAAGGTATTCCTCACACAAATTTATTGCCGCCCGACACCACGGGCCAGGTTGGGCCAAATCATTACGTGCAGATGACCAATGGCATTGCTGGCAGTACATACAGTGCCCAAGTGCGGGTGTGGGATAAAACAGGGACACAGCTCTATGATTTTCATTTGGGCGACCTGTGGCCTGCCGGTGATTTTTGCCATGACCACGTCTATGGCGACCCTGTCGTTCTCTATGATGCCATGGCAGACCGCTGGCTATTAACACAATTTGCATTTCGGGTGATCAACGGTAAACTCACCGGGCCTTATTATGAATGTATGGCTCTCTCCAAATCAGAAACTCCCAGCAATCTCCCCGCGGCCTGGAATTTGTACAGCTTTCTTGTTCACAATTCCAAGATGAATGATTATCCCAAATTTGGCATCTGGCCCGATGGCTACTACATGTCGGCTAATCAGTTTGATAGCGATGAAGACTGGGTTGGCGCGGGCGTGTGGGTTTTTGATCGCAATGCCATGTTGCAGGGGAATTCCGCCACCTTCCAGTATTTTGACATCGCAGATATGAGCTTGGACTATAGTAGCCTGCTCCCCAGCAATTTGATGGGCAGCACGTTGCCTCCAACTAACGCGCCCAACTATTTTCTTTCCGTCGATATGGACTGGGATGCTGCGAACGATGATGTCTTGCACATCTTTGAATTCCATACCGATTGGGCTACGCCCGCCAACAGCAGTTTTCAGTGGGTCAAAGATTTGGTGGTGGCTCCCTTTAATTGGGATTTTGATGGCTCCGGCAACTCACGCGATAACTGGGATGTTCCCCAACCTGGAACCACCACCGAGCTGGATGCTATCTCGGATCGGTTGATGATGCACTTGTGGTATCGCAATTTTGGCGATCACGAGGCCTTGGTGATGAATCACACAGTCAATGTGGGCAGCAGCAGCGATCACGCCGGGGTACGCTGGTACGAAATTCGTGGCGGCACTGTGGATGCCACGCTGGCCGATGCCACCCTCTACCAGCAAAGCACCTTTGCGCCCGACGCCACCCATCGCTGGATGGGCAGCGTGGCCATGGATCGGCTGGGAAATTTGGCCGCGGGCTACAGTGTTTCCGGCAACAGCGTTTATCCTGGCATCCGCTATGCCGGGCGTTTGGCGCTGGATGCTCCCAACATGCTGACACTAGCCGAAAACACCCTCGTGGCAGGAAGTGGCAGCCAGACCCATAGCGCTGCCCGCTGGGGCGATTACAGCGCACTTAGCGTTGATCCGGCAGATGATTGCACCTTTTGGTATACCACCGAATACATGGTCAGCACCAGCTTGGCCAACTGGAATACTCGAATCGGCTCCTTTAAGATGCCAACCTGCTGCGGCGGCGCAAAATCTGATGTTGCCAATTTTAGCAGTCGCCAGGTAGGAACAGCCGTGGTGCTGAGCTGGCAAGATGTGAATGCCCCCAGCTATGAAATTTATCGGGCGCAAGATGATCCCTACTTCACGCCCGATGCCAGTCATTTACTGGGACTTTCCGACACAGATGTTTTTACCGACACAGCGGCCCCTTTGGGCGATAGCAGTCACAACTACTTCTACAAAGTGCTGGGCGATGATATTTGCCAGCCAGATGGTTTTTATATCGAACGTACCGGCGAATTTGATTTTGCATTGGTCCCGGGCCAGTAACGCCAGAAACTCCTCATACCGGTTGTCTCGCATCCTCACGTGTCATCTTCACCACCATGCCAGATTTTATTCTACACAACGCCCGCATCTATACCCAATGGCCCCGGCGCGCCTGGGCCCAGGCACTGGCCATTCAAAAAGGACGTATCATCGCCATTGGCAACAGCCACGACATCCTGAAACTGGCCACACCAGCCACGCAAATGCTGAACGGCCACGGCCAATGGGTGCTGCCCGGCTTTACCGATAGCCACATACATCTTTTTGGCATGACCCGACGCCTGGAACATCTGCCCCTTTACGAATCTCGCAGCCTGGCTCATGCGTTGGGGCAGTTGCGCGTGCACGCCTTACGCCTGCCCGCGGGCGCATGGGCTCTGGGCTACGGCTGGAACGAAAGCCATTGGCCCGAGCGCCGTTTTCCCACCCGCTTTGAGCTGGATGCGGTCACGGGCGCTCGCCCGGCGATGCTGTGGCGCACCGATTTACACGCGGCTGTGGCCAACAGTGCGGCCTTGCAGGCTGCGGGCATCGATGCCAACACGCCAGACCCGCCCGCGGGCGTCATCGATCGGGATGCACAAGGCCATCCTACGGGCGTCTTGCGCGAACTGGCCATCGGTCTTATCATCCGCGTCATGCCCCCGCCCGATGAACAAAAAGCAGCCGAAAATCTGCAAAAAGTGGCGGGCGCATTGCATCAGGTGGGCATTGTGGCGGCCCATGACCAGCGCATGAAGGATGAAAGCGCAGAGGGGCCCGCAGCCTTTCAGCTTTATCAACGGCTGGCCGCGCAAAATAAACTTCCCCTGCGCATCAGTTGCAATTTCGAGGCTGCCCATCTTGATACGCTCATCGCTCTGGGGCTGCAAAGTGGTTTTGGCAATGATTGGGTGCGATTCGGGCACATCAAACTTTTTGCCGATGGCTCTCTGGGGGCCCGTACCGCGTGGATGCTGGAGCCGTATGAGGGCACGTCTGAAAATTCGGGCATGTTTCTCACCCCGCCCGCAGAACTGGCCCGGCACATCCGCAAAGCGCAGCAACATGGCATTGCCGTCAGCATTCATGCCATTGGCGATCGGGCCAATCGCACCGTGCTGGATATTTTCGAGGAGACACTGAATGCGCACAGCCCGCATCCTCCCCTCATTCCCCACCGCATCGAACATGTGCAGAACATCACCCCCGCAGACCAGACTCGTCTGGCGCAAATGAACATTATCGCATCGATGCAGCCCATTCACTGCACCGACGACATCCCCAACACCGATTTGCTGTGGGGCCAGCGAGGCCGCAATGCCTATCCCTTTCGTCATCTGCTGAAGGCTGGAACGACTCTGGCTTTTGGCTCTGATGCGCCTGTGGCCAGCACCAATCCCTGGCACGGCATCCATGCCGCGGTTACTCGGCAGCAACAGGATGGCACGCCCGCGCCTGGCTGGTATCCCGGGCAGCGAATCAGCGTGGCCGAAGCCGTGGCTGCCTACACCTTGGGCCCGGCTCGGGCCATTGGTCAGGCACATCAACAGGGGCGTCTGGCCCCCGGCTACCTGGCAGACCTCATCATGGTGGATCGCAACATCTTCGACATCC
The DNA here is from genome assembly GCA_964565065.1 of uncultured Caldilineales bacterium. Lineage (GTDB taxonomy): Bacteria > Chloroflexota > Anaerolineae > J102 > J102 > M2005. The sequence goes on from CAZMDD010000030.1 coordinate 13,489, forward strand.
CCGCGGCGTCGCTGCCCGAAACCCAAGTCCTGCTAACCATGCTGGGCGGCAACATTGTGTACGAAGCACCAGCTCCGAAGGATGGATGACGGGGGCTTCACCGATTCAGCCATCTTCAATATCTTTGGTATAATGCACCCATGCGCGCACTCATCACCGGTTCCGAAGGCTTTGTCGGCCAACACCTCATCCATTTTTTGCTCCAGGAAACATCACTGGAGATAATTGGATCGGTTTATTACAAACTGCCATTGCCTCAAACACCGTCGCCGCGCGTTCATTTTCGGCATGCCGACTTGCAGGATGAGGCCGCGGTTCATCAGCTCATAGCGCACTGGCGGCCCGATTACATCTTCCACCTGGCAGGCCAGTCCTTTGTGCCCTACTCGTGGCAGCATCCCTGGCGCACCTTCGATCAAAACGTCCACATCCAGCTTAACCTGTTCAGGGCCATGATTGCCGAAAAGGTCGATGCCCGTATTCTGGTGGTGGGCTCGGGCGACGAGTATGGCGCTATTCAACCAGATGATTTGCCCATCGACGAAAATACCCCCCTGCGACCGGTTTCGCCCTACGCGGTGAGCAAAATCACCCAGGATTTTCTGGGCTGGCAATATCATCACAGCCACGGCATTCAGGCGGTGCGGGTGCGCCCCTTCAATCATATTGGCCCGGGCCAACGAGATATTTTTGTAGCCTCCAGCTTTGCCAAACAGATTGCAGAAATCGAAGCGGGAATAAAGCCGCCCCTTCTGCGCCATGGCAACCTGGAGGCCCGCCGCGACTTTACTGATGTGCGAGACATGGTGCGGGCCTACTGGCTCATCATCAACCAGGGACAAGCGGGCGATGTTTACACCATTGGCAGCGGACGGGCCATCAGCATTCAACACATGCTCGAAACAATGCTCTCCATGAGCCACCTCCCCATTCGCACCGAAACAGATCCTGCACGCATGCGCCCCTCCGACACACCGGTCATTTTCAGCAACCCCGCCAAAATGCAGGCTCTCACTGGTTGGCGGCCCGAAATTTCTTTGGAACAAACCCTGGCCGACATTTTGGATGACTGGCGAGAAAAAATCGGAACATAACTTATTGGATTGGGGATTTGTGGTACACCATCGCCCTCCCCCAACATCAACCACCCCATACAACGAGGTATGACCATGCCCAAAGCATTGATAACTGGCATTACGGGCCAGGATGGTTCCTATCTGGCCGAATTGCTGCTGGAAAAAGGCTACGATGTCATCGGCGTCGTGCGCCGCAGCAGCACCAGCAACTTCACACGCATCGAACACATCCAGGATAAGATTCAAATCGTCCACGGCGATCTTATCGATTTAGCCAGCCTGATTGGCTTGCTGGAGGAACACCGCCCGGACGAAGTATACAATCTGGCGGCGCAATCCTTTGTGCCCACCTCGTGGAGCCAGCCCCTGCTCACCGGCGAGGTTACGGGCCTGGGCGTAACGCGCATGTTGGAGGCCATTCGCATCGTCGATAAAAACATTCGCTTTTATCAGGCCTCCAGCAGCGAAATGTTTGGCAAGGTGCAAGAAGTGCCGCAGCGAGAAAGCACCCATTTTTGGCCGCGCAGCCCCTATGGCGTAGCCAAAGTGTACGGCCACTGGATTACCGTGAACTATCGCGAAAGCTATGATATGTTTGCAGTCTCCGGCATCCTCTTCAACCATGAATCACCCCGCCGCGGTCTGGAATTTTTGCCGCGTAAGGTCTCTATGGGTGTGGCCCGCATCGTTTTCGGTCTGGCCCATGAACTGCGCGTGGGCAACCTGGAATCTCGCCGCGATTGGGGTTTTGCCAAAGATTATGTGCGGGGCATGTGGATGATGCTGCAACAAGCCAAACCAGATGATTTTGTGCTGGCTACCGGCGAAACCCACACCGTGGGCGAACTCATTCGCATCGCCTTTGCGCACGCAGATTTGGATTGGGAACGCTACGTCAAAATTGATCCCCGCTACTACCGTCCTGCGGAAGTGGATCTGCTGGTGGGCGACCCTGCCAAGGCTCGCCGCGAACTGGGCTGGGAGCCCGAAGTTACCTTCAGAGAACTGGTAGAGATGATGGTGGACGCAGACCTGGAGCGCCTGAAAAACGTCCAACCCAATCGCACCTCACCTAACATCAATTGGTAACTGTCGTTATGCAACCTGATGGCGCTGGCCAGTCCAACGCCCCAACAAATACTTTTCAAACGTAACTGTAACAGTTACCTCAAAATAGGAATAAATCTCATGGCATTCAAAATCAAATTCGGAACCGATGGTTGGCGCGACAAGATCGCGGAAACCTACACCTTTGATAACGTGCGGCGCTGCACTCAGGGCTTTGCCAATTACCTGCGAGCCACTTACACGCCCGAGCAGGTGCAGCAGGGCGTGGTGGTGGGGGGCGATCGTCGCTTTGGCGCAGAGGATTTCACCGCGGCTGCGGCAGAAGTGCTGGCCGCCAACGACATCCCCGTGCATTTCACCGGTTTTAGCACGCCCACGCCAGTCATCTCCTTTAGCGTGGTGGCCCGCAAAGCCATCGGCGCCATCAACATCACCGCCAGCCACAACCCGCCCGGCGATAACGGCTTCAAGGTGCGCGATCCGCAAGGTGGCGCCATTGCCCCCGCAGGCCTGAAGGAAATCGAGGCCCGCATTCCCGATGATATGGCTGACGTGCGGCGCATGGCTTACGATGATGGCATCGCCGCGGGCCTGATTATGCCCTTCGACCCTGACCCCGCTTACATCGCCCAAATCGAGCGTCTCATCGACTTGCAGCCCATCAAAGATGCGGGCCTGACCATCGCGGTAGAGCCCATGTGGGGCAATGGTTCCGGCTGGATTAGCAAGCTGCTGGCCGGTGGCAAGACAAAAGTCATCGAAACCCACGCCGGGCGCAACCCCACCTTTCCCGAGATGAACCGTCCCGAACCCATCCCGCCCAATGTGGATGCAGGCCTGGCCTTTGCCAAAGCCAACCATGCCGATGTGGTGTGCATCATGGATGGCGATGCCGACCGCTGTGGCCTGGGCGATGAAAATGGCGAATTTGTCGATCAGTTGCGCGTTTTTGGGCTGCTGGCCATGTACTTTTTGGATATTCGGGGGGAGCGCGGGCCCATTGTCAAGAGCCTGAACACCACCACCATGCTCAACAAACTGGCCGCACAATTCGATGTGCCCATCTACGAGACAGGCGTAGGCTTCAAATACATTGCGCCCAAAATGCAAGAAGTGCATGCCATGATTGGCGGCGAAGAGAGCGGCGGCTACGCGTTTGGCGCCCACATTCCCGAACGCGACGGCATTCTGGGCAATCTCTTCCTGCTGGATTTGATGGTGCGCACCGGGCAAAAGCCCACCCAACTGCTGGAGCGGCTCTTTGACATGGTGGGCGGGCCCCACTACTACCATCGCATCGACACCCGTCTGCCCTCCAACGAATTCAAGGCTCAGGCCCAAGCCCGCCTGGATGCAGCCCAGCCCCAGACCATTGCCGGGCTCAAGGTAGCGGAAAAAATCACCGTGGATGGCTACAAATTTGTCATGGAGGATGGCGGCTGGCTCACCATTCGCTTTAGTGGCACCGAAGCCCTTATCCGCGTCTACGCCGAAACCACCCACAAGGATAAACTGGACGCCATTTTGGCCGCGGGCATGGCCATGGCAGGATTGGCATAGCGAGCACACTGACCATGGATGATGGCCTGAGGAGCAAGGGGCCATCGTCCATGGCCTGAAGGATGGGG
>CAZMDD010000031.1:0-23998 GCA_964565065.1 uncultured Caldilineales bacterium
TACGACTAAGGTAGCCCGGCTGGAAACCACGAAGACACGAAGCCACAAAGGCACGAAGAAAAGAAAAAGCTTTGAAATTCTTGGTGTTCTTAGTGTCTTTGCGCCTTTGTGGTGATTGAAGTCGGGTACGTTAGTCGTTACGGGGATTTTCTTTTTTCATTTGCATTCCCGCGCAATTATTGCTATGATTACCACAGTCGTCCCAAATTTTCCTTTTTGTGCCTTTGTGGCGCAAGGGAGCCTTCAAACCGGTATCGCTATTCCGGCACTCACGAGGGTGAAAATGCTCAAATCCTATTGGCGATGGTCGTTGATCATCCTCTTGCTGGCGTTTTTCATGGCCAGTCCGGCATCTGCGCTTTCGAAAAGCGTTCTGTGGAATCGTTTCGATGTTGACATCAGCGTTAACCCTGACGGTACCTTCGATGTGGTCGAGGCTCAGGAGATTCAATTTGCGGGTGGCCCCTTTACTTTTGGCTTTCGGGACATCAACACCCGCTACACCGAGGCGATTACCGATATTGTGGTGAGTGATGAGCGGGGAGCGTATCAATTGAACAGCAGCGGCGCACCCCGTACCTACACCATCGAGCATCGTTCCGACAGTTATTACATCAAATGGTTCTTTGATGAAACCACCGACGCCAATCGCACTTTTCTTGTCAGCTACAAGGTGCATGGCGGCCTGCGCTATTACGACGAAGGGGATCAGCTTTGGTGGAAGGCTGTTTATGATGATCATCCTGGCCGGGTGATGGCCAGTACGGTGACGGTGCATGTGCCGGCTCCCGCTGAAATTGTCAAGGTCGAGGCTTATGAAACCAACGCAGAAGCGCAGGTGCAAGATGCACAAACCGCGCAATTTGTCGCCCAAGAGGCTCTGGATTCGGGCCAAGGCCTGGAGGTTCGAGTGCAGTTTACGCACGGCGTGGTGGCTGGGGCAGCATCTGCCTGGCAAGAGGAGGCAGAAAACGAGGAGGTCATCTCGGCCAGGCGCACTGTTGTCAATCTTTTTGTCATTTTGTTATCGCTGATGATGGCTGTGCTGGCCCCGGTGGCCACTTATCTTAGCTGGTATCGATGGGGCAGAGACCCGCGGGCCGAGATTGTGCCCACCTACTTGCCCGAACCTCCATCCGATTTACCGCCGGGCCTGGTGGGAACCCTGGTAGATGAGCAGGCCAACACCCGCGATGTTTTGGCAACGATTGTCGACTTGGCCCGCCGCGGCTATTTGCGCATCGAGGAAGTGGGTGAAGATGATGGCAGTGGTTATTCGACCAGTGATTTTCTGTACACAAAATTGTATAAGCCCACTGATGATTTGTATGAGTATGAACGCTATCTGCTGCAAAAACTTTTCGCTGGCGGCAAAGAGCGCCTGCTTTCAGACCTCAAGGAATCTTTTTACAGCTACAATGAGCACATCAAAAAATTGATGTACGAAACAGTTACTGAAAAAGGTTTGTTCGTGGCGAATCCGCGATTGGTGAGAGGTAAGTGGATTGGCATCGGCGTTGGTGTCATTGCGCTGAGTTTGCTATTTGGCTGTCTGGGAACCGTTATTTTGTCTGTGATTACCGACACAGCCATTTTGTTGGCTTTTGGCCCGGGCATTTTGGGTATCGGATTTTTGATTATTGCTTATTTCATGCCCAAAAAGACCCAGAAGGGTGCTGATGAAGCTGCCAAATGGAAGGCGTTTTTCACCTATCTTAAAAATATCGGCGAATATACCGACCTCGAAAAAGCAGCAGACCTTTTCGAGCGCTATTTGCCCTATGCCATTGCTTTTGGCATCAACAAGGCGTATATTCGGCAGTGGGAACCGGTGCAGCAGGTGAGCGCCCCGCAATGGTACGGGCCGCAACATCCACAACAGTGGTACGACATGCCGCAGCAACACACCAGCACCAGTCCGCGTCCGCCCGGGCATGGCAGCCCGGCCTCGCAAGGCCACCACGCGCCCACGCTCAGCGAAACCAGCACCAGCATGAGTTCCGGTCTATCCAACATGAGCGCAGGGCTCAGCTCTATGCTCAGCACCGCGGCCAGCACCCTGAGCAGCCGACCTGCCTCATCGGGCGGCGGTAGCAGTGGTGGCTGGTCGGGCGGCGGGTTTAGTGGCGGCGGTGGCGGTGGCGGCGGCAGTGGCGGCTTTGGATGAACCTGCCAGACACGCATCGTCAATCATTTACCATCTTCTTCCTCACGCTCATTCCATCAAGCTTATGAAAAGTACAGGACGCATTGCCGGTATCATTCTTATTAGCCTTGCGCTGCTCATTTGTGTGGGTGCGGGCGCGCTGTTTGGTGTGCAGTTTTTTACCGAAGCCACTGCCAGCGCCGGAGGTCAAACACTGGGATTCATTCTCATTTTTGTTTTTATTGTGTTGCCGCTGGCTGGCGTGGGTGCTTATTTGTTGTGGCACGGGCGGCAGGAGGAAGATCGGGCCTCTCGGGCGCAAATGGAGCGTTCCATTTTGAACTCGGTACTCACCCAGGGCAAAGTAACCATCAGCGATCTTTCTCTCGATTTAGCGGCCCCCCGCGAGAAAATCGAGGATTTGGTGCGTGACCTGGTGGGGAAAAATTTGTTCTCGGGCGCAGTCAACTGGAAGGAAGGTATTTTATATTCTCAGGAGGCTTCGCAGCTCAAAGCCAGCAAGCGCTGCCCCAATTGCGGCGGCAAGCTGGAATTTGTGGGCAAGGGGCTCATCGTGTGTCCCTATTGCGGAACCGAGGTCTTTTTGCACAAGGATTAACCATAAGTCGCGAGACTGGCTGTCACATCTAATCCGCGGCCACGAAAGCTCGTCATGCTTTGTGGTCTCAGCGTTGAAAACTGTGTTGTCATAAACACTTACTTACTCATTTTTGGGAGTTTACCATGAAGGATTTTGCCGGTAAAGTAACACAGAAGGCTAAAACGGGTATCGATTCTGCCGGGTCGATGCTTTCGAAATTGCCCATTATTGGCGATTATAACGATAAGGAACGCCGCCGCGAGGTGGATCGGCAGGTGCGGGAGGGCATTGCTGTGGCGCTGGAGGCTTCGCGCAAACGCATCGTCGATGTAGAGAAGCTGTTGCTACGCAAGGGTAAACTCAGCAGCTTGCCCTATGTCGATGTTGCTGCTATCAAGCTGCAAACGCTGGTTGATAGGGTTAAGTCTGCGCCATCGGGCTATGCAGGCTTTTTTGCGCTGGAAAAGATTCGGGAGCCAGAGATTGAGAAACTTCAGGCCTTCGATGAACGTATCGCGGCCAGCATCCCCGAAATTCAGGCACAAATCGATAAAATGCAGGGCCTGATTGATGCCGATGAAGACTATTCCGAGTCGCTGGGTGCGCTGATTCAATCATTGAACGAGCTCAACGAGCGGCTGGATCATCGCAAGGAGGCGATTCGGGCCGCGGGTGATGATGTGCCCGAGTTGGCCGAAAGTACGACGCTTGATGCTGATAAGCCATCCGAAACGTAACATGTTACGACTAAGGTAGCTCGGCTAGAAACCACTCAGACACGAAGCCACAAAGAAAGAAAAAGTTTAGAATGGAAAAGCCACACATCAGGTTTACTTAATTCTTTTTTACGACATCACGCTTTTAAGGAGTCACATCATGGCACGGATTTTCGATATCATCCAAGCTGCGGATATGCGCAGCGATGACATGGTTTTACGCGTCCCGCAAAATGGCTGGGGCGATATTCGTTTGGGCTCGCAACTTGTTGTGGGCGAAAGCCAAAACGCTGTCTTTTTCCGGGATGGCAAGGCGCTGGATACCTTTACCGCGGGACGGCACACCCTGACTACCGCCAATGTGCCGTTGCTCATCAATTTGTTGGGCAAACTGTTCGATGGCGAGTCACCCTTTAAGGCGTCGGTTTACTTTGTGAACATGATCGACATGCTGGATAAAAAGTGGGGGACGACTCAGCCTGTGGCGCTGCGAGACCCCGATTTGGGCATGGTTCGCTTGCGGGCTTTTGGTGCTTATTCCTTCCGCATCATGGATGCCCAGCGTTTTGTGAATCAGATTGTGGGGCAGCGCGGCCTGTACAGCGCCAGCGAGATTACCAACTGGCTGCGCGGGCAGATTGTTTCATCGCTGACCGATTTGCTGGGCGAAACCAAGGCTGGTTTGTTTGATTTACCTTCGCTGATTGATGAGCTGAGCGTGGCGCTCAAGGCTAAACTTAGCGATCATTTCGAGCAGGTGGGTATTCAGCTCAAACAAATTTTCATCGAGTCGATTAGCGCGCCCGAGGAGACGCTGAAGGCCATCGATGAACGAGCTGCCATGGGCGCCATTGGCGATATGAAGGCCTATTTGCAATTCAAGGCTGCACTGGCCATGGGAGATGCTGCCAAGGCTTCGGGCCAGGGTGGCGGTAGCATGAGCGAAGGTGTTGGCCTGGGAGCAGGCATTGGCATGGGCGCCGGTTTGGGCAGCATGATTGCGCAAGCTATGGCGGGCGCTCAGCAAACAACGCCGGCGACCCCGGCAGCGCCTGCCGCACCCGCAACCCCCAAAACAGCAGCCGACATCCAGGCTCTGATGGATAATCTTGATATGCGGCTGGCCAATGGCGAAATCAGTGAATCCCTTTACGAAAAACTGAGCGCTAAATGGCAGAAGCGCTTGGATGACATGAGCTAAGGCGTCCTTATGACTACATCATTTGAAACGAATCTACAAAAATATGCCGAGTTGGTCATCAAAGTTGGGGTGAATGTGCAGCCGGGCCAAAATGTACTGCTGCGGCTCCCGGTGGATGCGGCAGCGCTGGGGAGGCATTTGCTGGCCGAGGCGTACAAGGCCGGTGCGCACTATGTCAATGTTTTTTACAATGACGAAATGATGCAATTGCTTCGATTTGAACATGCTCCCCGAGACAGTTTTGATTACTTCCCGGATTGGATGGCTGAGGCCATGCTGAGTTTTGCCAAGAATGGCGATGCGATCATTTCGGTTTACGCTGCTAACCCCGATTTGCTCAAAAATCAAGATCCTGAGCTAATTGGTGCTGCGCACAAGGCCTCGGCTCAAAAACTTCGTCCCTTCTCCGAAATTTTGGGGGCAGACTTGGTTCCGTGGACAGTCGTCAGCGCCAGTACGCCAAGTTGGGCCAACAAGGTTTTTGCCCATTTGCCCGAGCCTGAGCGTGTGCCCGCGCTGTGGGACGCCATTTTCAAAATCTGTCGGGTGGATAAAGCTGACCCGGTGGCTGCCTGGCGTGAACACACCGAAAAGCTGGTCAAGCGTAGTGCGTATCTCAATGAGCGGCAGTACGTGGCGCTGAAGTACGATGCGCCCGGCACGGACCTGGTTGTGGGTCTGCCGGAGAATCATGTGTGGATGGGCGGCTATGGCAAAACGCAGTCGGGCACGCCCTTTACTGCCAACATTCCCACCGAAGAGGTTTTTACGCTGCCGCATAAGGACCGGATCAATGGTACGGTGCGGGCCACGCTGCCCCTGAGCCTGCGCGGTACGCTGGTACAGGATTTTTGGATGCGCTTCGAGGATGGCAAAGTCGTAGAAGTCCATGCCAAAACGGGCGAAGCCATGCTGAAAAAGCTACTGGAGACCGATGCAGGGGCCTCGATGTTGGGCGAAGTGGCACTGGTTCCGCAAAGCTCGCCCATTGCCCAGAGTGGCATTCTCTTCTACAACACACTTTATGATGAAAACGCCTCATGTCATCTGGCGGTGGGGCGGGCCTATCGCACCAGTTTGCAAGGGGGCGAAACCATGAGCGAGGCAGCTTTTGGTGCCGCAGGTGGTAACGATAGCCTGATTCATGTCGATTTTATGATTGGCGCCGACGAAATGAACATCGACGGCATCCTGGCCGATGGCAGCACCGAACCGGTCTTTCGGCAGGGCGAGTGGGCCTTCGAGGTTTAGCTAAACGCTGAGAGAAATCGATGCGCTTCTGCCTGGCCACATCTTTTCAACAACCATGCTAACAATTCTCAAGTTGGGCGGCGCCTTGCTCACCGATAAGGCCCGCCCCGATTCATTACGAACCGATCTTTTGGCCCGCATCGCGCATGAGATTCATCAGTGCATCGCTTCTGGGCTTATAAATCAACTCATCGTGGTGCATGGCGTGGGCTCCTACGGCCATCTGCCCGTCCTCCGGCATCAGTTGCACCGCGGTTTTCAATCGCCCGAGCAATTGTTGCCCTTTTCGCACACCCAAAGCCAGGTCATGGCGCTGCGCCGTGCCATCGTCAGCGCCTTGCAGCAAGCCAACATACCCGCGGTGCTCATGTTGCCCAGCTCGGGCGTAACCGCCAGCAATTTTGCGGCGAACGAGCACTTCTTTGCACCGGTAGCGGGATTTTTGCGCATCGGCATGATTCCGGTGCTGGGAGGCGATGTGCTTGCAGATGATCAAGTGGGTTTTAGCATTTATGGTGGCGATGCCATCAGTGTTGATTTGGCCCGCTACTTCGGGGCTGACCATCTGCTCTTTGCCACCGATGTCGATGGCGTGTTCACCGCTGATCCCCGCAAAGATGAAACTGCCCAGCGCGTTCCCCAGCTTTCGTTGCGCCAAATGCACGCTGTGGCACTTTCGGGCCGCCAATGGGATGTTAGCGGAGCTATGGCTGGCAAACTCAAAGCCATTGCCCAGGTAACAGAACAAATCGAACGGGGAATGACTGTACGTCTCTTTTCGATGCTGCAACCGGGCCAATTGCGGGCCGCGCTCACGAACGCAGAGAGCGGTACACAAATCACTCCCTGAAGCCTCTCGATTTTTGGCAAAGCACTCTTACAAGATGTATAATAGCAAGTCGCCTCATCTAAAGGGAGGTCTTCGGACTTCCCTCCTTTTTTGCCAAACGCCGGGCCATTAGCGCCCGCACCTCATATCCAAAGGAATTGTAACATGTCAACCAAACGAACCTGGCAACCAAAAGTACGTAAACGTGCCAAAACCCATGGCTTCCGGGCCCGCATGTCCAGCACTGGCGGGCGCAATGTTCTCAAACGCCGCCGCCTGCGTGGCCGAAAACGCCTGACAGTCTAAAGAACGCCGTGCGTCGGCAATATCGCCTTCGGGACAAAAAACGCTTTCAGCAAGTACGTCGTCAGGGTCGCAGCTACAAACACCGGCTGATGATTTTGGTCGTACTGCCCAACAGACTCTCTCATAGCCGCTTCGGCTTCTCTGCCAGCAAACGCATCGGCAATGCGGTCAAACGCAACCGGGTGCGTCGGCTGATGCGTGAAGCTGTGCGGCTACAATGGGATGATCTGGCAACGGGGCAAGATGCCGTACTCATCGCCCGGCGCCCCATTGCCCAGGCCACCTTTCACGAAATTCGGGCCGCCAGCGAGCAACTTCTGGCCCAGGCGGGTCTGCTGACCAGCGGGCCAAACGTCGCGCAGCAAACCGAAAATGACCTGGCTCTTTCTTAAAATCATCCGTTTTTATCAGTACTTTCTCTCCCCCATGCTGGGAGATAACTGCATCTACACCCCCACCTGCTCGCACTACACCTACGAGGCGGTCGAACGCTTTGGTCTGCTCAGAGGTGGCTGGATGGGGGCCAAACGGATTGCTCGCTGCACCCCTTTTCACGAAGGTGGCTACGACCCCGTCCCCGACAAGCTGGATCTTCACTCCCACACACATTAACCTGCAAGCAACATCACTTGCATCTCCCTGGATGGAAACCGCGTGACTCGATCAAAAAAACGTCTCCTCTTACTCTTACTTATCCTGGTGCTGGCAACGCTATTTCTTAGCGGATGCGGCGGTGTCGATCCCAATACGGGCGAATACAACCCAGGCATCATCGAACCCCTGGCAAAACCATTGCGGGCCCTCATCGTCTTTTTGCACGATCAAGTCTTGGCCCCGTTCTTTGGTGAATCCAATACCTGGGGCTGGTCGATTATTCTTGTGGCGGTCATCATCCGGCTGGCGCTGTTACCCATGGGGCTCAAGCAAATGCGCTCCATGAAAGAAGCGCAGGCCAAGATGAAGATTTTACAGCCGGAGCTGGATAAGCTCAAAAAGAAATATGCTAAAGATAAAAAGCGCCTGCAAGAAGAACAGATGAAATTGCAGCAGGAAGCAGGCATTATGAAAGCACAAATGGCGGGATGCCTGCCTACGCTGCTGCAAATGCCCATTCTCTTTGCTTTTTACTACGCACTCATCGGCCTGGCCGCTGCCAAACGCCTCGATCAGGCTGCCTGGTACTTCATCCCCGATATTTCTAAACCGCAATATCGGCAGGGTATGACTTGGCTCACCGAGAATTTTAGCATGGCCAAGCTGATACAGCCTGATGTCTGGCCTTACTTGGTTTTACCGGCACTACTGGCCATCACCCAGTTTGCCATGACCAAGTATACCCAGCAGACCCAGCCCAAAAAGAACGATGACAATCCCACCGCCAACATGATGGGCTCCATGACCTGGATGATGACCTTGATGTTCGTCTTCTTTGCCTTGCAGGTTCCTGCGGGCCTGAGCCTTTACTGGGTTGTCAGCAACCTCTTCTCGTTGTCGCAACAACTCTACATCAACAAGCAATCGAGCCGATGGGAAGATGAGATTGAGTTGGACAGTGTGAGAGCAGCCGTTGACAAAAGCGCCGCGGCCAATGCCGAAACAAACAGCTATCCCAAAACATCCAGCGAAACCACGCCCGGCACCGACAAGCCAGCGCCAGCCAAACGCAAGCGCCGTCGCAAGCGCTAACTGTCTTCACGTCCGTTCACGTTCGCCTGGAATTTAATTATGCCTGAATTTGAAGCACGAACCATCAAAGAAGCCATTAGCAAAGGCCTCCAAGCACTGGGACTCACCCAGGATGATGTCGTCATCGAAGTTATGGATGAGGGCCGCTCCGGCGTCTTTGGCGTCGGCAGCAAATCTGCGGTGGTACGCATGACCCCATCAGCCGCAGCGCCCGAGCCCGAAATTCCCGCAGCGCCCGTCATTGCCGACCCTGAACCCGCGGTCGAAGATGAGATGCCCATGACCGAAGAAGTCATCGAAGAAAATCTGGTGCTGAACATCAGCACCGAATTCCTGCAAGGGGTATTGGAGCGCATGGGCCTCGATGTGGGTATCGAGACCGAAATCGTGGACGACTCCCCCGAAGTCACCTACCGCATCAACATCACCGGCGAAGATTTAGGAATTCTCATCGGGCGGCGGGCCGAAACCCTGGACGCCCTGCAATACCTCACCCGGTTGGTCATCAACCAGCACACCCATCGCTGGTATCGTGTTGAGCTGGATGTTGAAAATTACAAGCGTCGCAGCGAAAAACGGCTGGAGCGGCTGGCGCACACCCTGGCCGACCAGGCTGTCAGCGAAGGACGCACCTTCATCATGGAAGCCATGCCTCCGCGGGAACGTCGTCTTATCCATCTGGCCCTGCGAGATCGGGATGATGTTCATACCGAAAGTATCGGCAAAGGGGAATCACGCAAAGTCACCATCATTCCCAACTAAGTCGTTGATGCTATGAAAGTTGAAATGTAACAGTTCATCGCTATCCAGCGCGTACCAAGGCCCCAAGAAAAAAAGGAAAGAAACCATCAAGAAAAATCTGTGCCACCGGTGGTTACCTAACAAATTTTAGCGCCGAACCCATTTTCACCGTTGGACGAGGTGCCCAGCGCTTTTTTCAAGTTTCAAATGCCCACCTACTCAACAGCCAAACCTCACACCACATAATTTCAAACCTCCGCCTTTGCCCAAAGCGGAGGTTTGTTTTATCTTCTGAAATTCGCTAAAATCATAGTCGCAATACCCATCGAGTTACGACTAAGGTAGCCCGGCTAGAAACCACTAAGACACGAAGAAAGAAAAAGTTTTGAAATGCTTGGTGTTCTTAGTGTCTTTGTGCCTTTGTGGTGATTGAAGTCGGGTACGTTAGTCGTTACCCCATCGTTGTCTAAAATCCTTACGCATGACCACCATTCTCTGCTCCACGCCCGAGGCCACCCGAGAACAAGCCCGCAAACTGGCTCCCAGCCTGCAAAAAGGGAGCATCATTGCCCTTTATGGCGATTTGGGGGCAGGCAAAACCCTCTTTAGCCAGGCACTGGCCCGGGCCCTGGGCATCACCGAGCCGGTCACCAGCCCCACCTTTACCCTGATTAACGAATACGACCTGCCCCAGGGCGGCAAACTCTTCCACATGGATGCGTATCGCCTGAGCAATGAGGCCGAAGCTGTGGGGCTGGGCCTGGAAGAACTCTTTGATGAAGGCATCGTCATCATCGAATGGGCTGACCGCATCGCCTCGCTTTTACCTGATGACCGCATCGACATCCAATTGGAGCATGTGGATGAAACCCAACGTCGCCTGACCATTTCTTAATTCCAATGCTCTTAGCCCTTGATACCGCCACCCAATACGCCAGCATCGCCCTTTACGATGGTCAATGGGTGCTGGCTGAATTGAACTGGCGCTCTGAACGCCGTCATACCGTGGAGTTGGCTCCGCAGGTGAACCAATTGTTGCGGCTGGCAGGGGTTACGCCCGCCGATTTGACCGTGTTGGGCGTGGGCATCGGGCCCGGCTCCTACACCGGAACTCGCATCGCACTGAGTTTTGCCAAGGGGATTGCCCTTTCGCTGGCGATTCCGCTGGTGGGCGTTAGCACCCTGGATGCGCTGGCATACCCGCATCTGCCCGCACCTGCGCCCCTGTGTGCGCTGGTTGCCGCGGGCCGCGGACGCTACGGCTGGGCCATTTACACGCCTGGCACCAACATCCCACAGCGCGAAACTGATTTCGGGCTGCACAAAATGCCGGAGCTGCTGCCGCACTTGCCCCCCAACAGCCTGATGGTGGGCGAAATGAGCGCGGCAGACCGGGCCTGGGTACATGATGAGCGTGCAGGCACGATAACCCTTCTCTCGCCCGCGCGGGCGCTGCGTCGGGCGGGCGCCTTGGCCGAGCTGGCCTGGGCCCGATTCCTGGCTCATCAAACCGATGATCCTGTCAGCCTGAGCCCCATTTATCTGGGATGATGATACCGCAAGCTACCACGATTACCGCCCCGGCACTGCCCTTCAGTCTCGACACCATGAAATTGGAGGACATCCCAGATGTCATGCGCATCGAACGCCGCGTCTTTTCAGCCATGTGGAGCAGCGGCATTTATCGACGGGAGCTTACGGTCAACAAGTGGTCGCACTATTTTGTGCTGCGTCCGCAACCTGCCGGGCCTGAACCCATTTTGGCCTATGGCGGCGTTTGGCAGATGGATATCAGCGCACACATCCCCACCATTGCCACACATCCGGCATATCAGGGGCGCAAGTTGGGCAGCTACTTGTTGCTGAATTTGTTGCTAAAAGGCGCAGCGCTGGGCTGCACCGAGGCCACACTGGAGGTTCGGGCCTCGAATGCTGTGGCACAACGGCTGTACCTGCGTCATCATTTTGAGGTGGTGGGCCTTCGGTATCATTATTACCACGACAACGGCGAAGATGCCGTAATTATGACCCGTCCCACCCTGTTGATTGCCGATTTGCAGCGAGAACTGGCCGCACTGACGGCACTGCTGCCTTCACTTTGGGCGCAACAACCCTCCTGACACTCTTCCCGGAGCGCCTCATGGCTGTCCCACAAAACCTGGAACATCTGGCCCGGGCCATTCACACGTGCCAGCACTGCCCACTGAATCGTCTGCGTATCGCGGCTGTGCCGGGCGAAGGCCCAGCCCGCGCCGAGATTCTCTTCATCGGTGAAGCGCCTGGCGCCAACGAAGATCGGCAAGGACGACCCTTTGTGGGGCGTTCAGGGGCATTGCTAGAAAAGTTGCTGGCCAGCATCCAGCTACGTCGTGAGGATGTTTTCATCACCAACATCATCAAATGTCGCCCACCCGCCAATCGTGACCCCATGCCCGCAGAGATTGCCGCCTGCACCCCCTGGCTAGAGCAGCAACTGGCACTGCTGAATCCGCTGCTCATCGTCACACTGGGACGTTTTTCCATGGCGCACTTCTTCGGGCCCCATGCCCGCATCACCAAAATTCATGGTCAGGCACAAATGCAGGAACTTCGAGCCATCATGCCCATGTTTCATCCGGCGGCAGCCTTGCGCAACCCCGCCTGGAAGCGAGAGATGGAAGCGGATTTTGCCAAAATTCCAAGTCTGCTGGCTGATGTTCGGGCGCAGCGGGCCCAGACCGACGCCCATCCCGCACAACTTGATTTGTTCTGAGAAAGCTCCCGGACGTTTGGCGACAACGCCAAAACGAAAATGGATGATGACAGACGAAAGGCGCTGCATTAATAGCGCAAATCCTCCGTCCTCCCTGAATGTGCATAGGAGCCATTCGCTCCCGATGTCGTCAGTCAAATTCGTGCAACCACCCAAAAATTCTATCTACCGCAGTGGTCAGTCATAAGCGTTTGGCCCGCCGAACTCTGATGTTTGACCGCTCGCCACTGCCCACAAGGAAAAGACATTGACAAACTACCAGGAAAACATGCCAACACTGCGCCTCATTCCCCTGGGAGGGCTGGGTGAGTTTGGTAAAAATATGATGGTCTATGAGTACGAAGACACCATCATTCTGCTGGATGCGGGCCTGATGTTTCCCGAAGAGGACATGCCCGGCATCGACATCGTTATTCCCGACATCAGCTATTTGGTGGAGAATGCCCATAAAATCAAAGCAATTTTGCTTACCCATGGCCACGAAGACCACATTGGCGGCCTGCCTTTTGTGCTAAAAGAGATTCAGGCTCCCGTTTACAGCGCCGCTCTGACCCTGGGACTGGTACGCAATAAACTCAAAGAGCACAAATTGCTGGAAAAAGCTGATTTACGTACCATCGATGAGAACAGCGAGCTGGAAATCGGGCCCTTCCGTATCGAGTTCATTCATTTGTGCCACTCCATCCCCGATGCTCTGGCCATGGCGCTGCACACCCCGGTGGGAACCATCTTGCACGTTTCCGATTTCAAATTCGATCAACACCCGGTCGATGGCAGGCTTACCGATGAGGCCAAACTCAAACGCCTGGGCGATGCGGGGGTGCGCATCCTGCTTTCCGACTCGACCAATGCAGCCACCACCGGTTTTACGCCCTCGGAACGGGAGCTGGAAAAAACGCTGGATAGCATCATTGGTCATGCGCCGGGACGGGTGATTTTAGCCACCTTTGCTTCCAACATCTCACGGGTGCAACAGGTGATTCAGGTGGCGACCCGGCACGGGCGCAAAGTGGGGGTAACCGGGCGTAGCATGATTCAGAACACACGCATGGCCACAGAACTGGGCTATCTTACCCCGCCCCCCAATGGTTTGATGACCCCGGATAAGATGAATCATTTGCCGCCGCAGCAGGTGGTAGTCATCTGCACCGGCAGCCAGGGCGAGCCCACCAGCGCTTTGGTGCGCATGAGTCGCGGCGAGTATCGACACCTGAAAATCGGCAAGGGTGATACCGTCATCGTCAGCGCCACGCCCATCCCAGGTAACGAAAAGATGATTCAGCGCACGCTGGATAATCTCTTCCGTTTGGGCGCAGATGTTTTTTATGATGAGTTATGGGATGTTCATGTGAGCGGGCATGGCAGCCGCCAGGATTTGAAGAAGCTCATGGCATTGACCCGCCCGGAGTATTTTATCCCCATTCACGGCGAATTCCGGCAATTGGTGCATCATGCCCGCTTGGCCCGCGAGATGGGTGTGCCCCCGGAGAACACATTTGTCATCGAGGATGGCCAGTGCATGGCAGTTAGCCCCGAAGGCGTTATGCGGGGTGATGTCATTCACAGCGGGCGCGTGTTTGTAGATGGCTCGGGCGTGGGGGATATTGGCGCGCGTGTTCTCAAAGATCGTCGTCGCCTGGCCCGAGATGGCTTTTTGGCTGTGGTGGTGGTACTGGATGAAGTCAACGGCGATGTCATCATGGGGCCCGAGATTATCACCCGCGGGTTCATTTTTATGGATGATTCCGAAGACTTTATCAAGGCGGCCAAGGATGCAGCCTGGGATGTTTTGGATACCTACGATGACACCGATGAGGTCATCAAGCATCTGCGCAAGCGCATGATCGACATCTGCTACAAATCGACCCGACGGCGGCCCATGATTTTGCCGCTGGTGAAAGAGGTGTAGCAAAACGCCCCATGGGTCGTTTTCTGAGCTATGCGCCCGGTGCTACCATGGGGCCCAAAGGCCGACCACCAATGAGATGCAGGTGCAAATGCGGCACCACCAGGTTGGCATCGGGCCCGTAATTGATGAGCAAGCGGTAGCCGGTTTCGTGGACACCTTCCATGATTGCGACCTCGTTGGCCACCTGGAACATCTCGTTGAGTACCTCGGCATCAAAAGCTGCCCAATCGCGAATGTGATCGACGTGGTTGTTGGGCACGATGAGAACATGCACCGGGGCTACGGGGTTGATATCGCGGAATGCGGTGACATTGGTGCCGTTATAGATGATGTCTGCGGGGATGTCGCCATTGACAATTTTGCAAAAAATACAATCGCTCATAAGGTTTTTGGGGTGAGTGATGGGATGAGAAGTAGCTATTATTCAACGTTTCGTCAATCTTCGTCCCTCTTCGCCGCTGCTACAAGATGCTCGGGCGTATGGTCGATGATGCGTACGGGGAGAATGCGATTTTCCAGGTCGAGCCCGGCTGGCGCATCGAGCAGCACCCGCAGATAATTTTCGGTGTAGCCGCTCCAGCGTACCAGGCCCGAGTGCTGCGGCTGGCCCGGTCCTTCCCATAACACCGGCTGCACCGAGTCCACATGGCGGGCCAGGGTTTCTTGTTTGAGCCGGGCAGCGATGGTATGAAGCTGCTGGCTTCGGGCCCGTTTGACTTCGCCGGTATGTTGTCCTGGCAATCGGGCTGCGGCTGTGCCGGTGCGTTGCGAGTAGCTGAAGATGTGGCTGTGCCCAAAGCGCATCTGCTGCACAAAAGCCACGGTCTGCGCCCAATCATCATCGGTTTCGCCAGGAAAACCGACAATGATGTCTGTGGTAAGATTCAGGTTGGGGATGGCTGCACGCGCGTTTTCTACCAGCCGGGCAAAGGCTGCGGTGGTGTAGTGGCGGGCCATGCGTCGCAAGATGATATCGCTGCCACTTTGCAACGGCAGATGCAAATGAGGCATGAGGCGGGGGTTTTGCCAAAGCTGGAAGAAGTGCTGCGGCAAGTCCCACGGCTCCAGGGATGAAAGTCGCAGGCGGGGAATGGTGGTATGGGTCAGGAGAGTTTGCACCAGTTGATAGAGCGTGCTGCCGATGTCGGAGCCGTAGCCGCCCAGGTGAACGCCGGTGAGAACCGCCTCCTGGTAGCCCGCCCCATGCAGAGCGTTGATTTCATCGACAATGGCTTGGGGACTGCGGCTTTGTTCAGCGCCGCGGGCCAGGGTGACAATGCAGTAGGTACACCGGTTGCGGCAGCCATCCTGTACCTTGATGAAGGCGCGGGTGCGGCTGCCAGGGTAAAGATAGGCTGTGTCAGGCGCAGGGTGCGGCTGGGAGATAGGGCGGGCTTCGGGCCACCATTGCGCTACCTGTTGCACCAGCGAGCGCTTTTCAGTGTTGTTCAGCACAGCCTCCACGCCCATAATTCGGGCCAGTTGCTGCGGCTCCAGCGTGGCATAGCAGCCTGTGGCGATGATGCGGGCTTGGGGGTTTTGGCGATGCAGGCGTTTGACCCATTGCCGCGATTTGCGCGCGGCCTCGGTGGTGACAGCGCATGAGTTGAAGATGATGAGTTCCGCCTCTTCAGGCCCGCTCACTACCTGGTGCCCGGCCAGTTGGAACTCACGGGCCCAGGTGGCAATTTCAGCTTCGTTCAGGCGGCAGCCAATCGCGGTGAGTGCAATTTTCATGGCCCAAGTTTATCATGGGGTGTGCTCAAGGGTGAAGCGCGGGCGTGGGGCAGTTGGCAGTGAGCAGACATGCCAAGTCGTGGGGAAGGGCGTAGCCCGGGCCCAACCCTTCTGCTCTTTTGGCCATCAACAATTTTGGCAGCAACAGCAATTTTACGGTATCCTGTGCCCATGATGTCTGCTGATTTGCGCCCCCGAGAATTGGTGCGCCGCATTCTTGATGGCTTTGCCACGCCTCATCTGCCCATTGGTGAATTGCTGGTGGATGATGAGCTGGTGCGGGAGTTGGTAGGACTGGATGCGGGCGCCGCACTGCCCATGCCCGCCAAAAAAGCATTGCTGCAACGCTGGCAGCACGATGTGGTAACCGTTGCCCTTTCGCATGGCTGGGGTGCGCCCTCGCAGCCCGATTTGCGTGAAGGTCTGGCTCGGGTGCGCTACTGGGCCCAAAATAGCGATTTATTCATCTTTGCCCTGCTGGATGGTCCTTTTAGCCTGGCAACGCGGGCATGGAGCTGGGAACAAGCACTGGTGCAATTCTCCAACATCGACGCCGAGTTAGAGGGCTTTTTGGCCGATGCCGTCATCGATATGGGTGATTTATTCAAAACGCTGGCCGACGCGGGCGCCAATGGCATCATCATCGGCGATGACATCGCTTACCGCCGCGGGCCTTATGTGAATCCCGAAAAACTGCGACGGACCTACTTTCCCTTTTTAACGCTGATGATTGCCATGGCGCAGGATATGGGGCTGGCTGTTGTTTTTCATTCCGATGGCAACCTGTGGCCCATCTGGAACGACATTTTGCGCGCGGGCGTGGATGGTGTGCAATGCCTGGATCCTTATTCTGCCATGTCGTTGGCTCTGGCACGTCAACGCAGCCCCGAAAATCTTTGTCTGTGGGGCAATCTGGATCTGGGCTGGCTGCTGAGCATGCCCAATCAAGAGCAGATTCGTAATCAAGTGCAAACATTGCTGGACCCAATTGCCGGTAGTCCTGCCATTTTTGGAACCAGTAGCGGGCTTCATGCGGGGCTTCCCCTACCGCTGCTGGATCAGTTGTATGCTGTGGCCCGCGCGTATGTCTGGCCCCCGGCCTCTGTCGCAACGAAATAACCGAAATCGTGTTATAATGCTTACAAGCTGCTAAAATTTGCCTTGCCATCCTGCTCAAAAGGAGATTATTGTTGAATTACCTATTTGTTGTTGCCTCAATCGTGCTGGGATACCTCATCGGCAGTGTGCCGGTAGGCTATATCGTGGCCAAAACCAAAGGAATCGAAATCACCTCGCATGAGAGCGGGCGCACAGGTGGAACCAATGTTTCGCGGGCACTGGGAACCAAATATGGTATCTTTGTGGGTGCGCTGGATATTCTCAAAGGGGCATTGGCTGTGTGGCTGGCCCGACACTACATCGGGGCCGACCCTGCCATTTATGCAGCGTTGGGCGGCGCCTTTGCAGTCATCGGCCACAATTGGTCTATCTTTTTGGGACTGCGCGGCGGTGCAGGTGGTGCGACTTCCGCTGGGGCACTGCTGGCACTAAATCCACTGGCCGGAGCCATTTTGGTTCCACTGTTTATCCTGATTTTGGTGGTTGTGCGCTATGCCTCGGTGGCAACCATGACCATTGGCTTGGGCAGTCTGGCCATTCTTACGTTGTTCTATTTTATTGGTTTGAACACGCCCGCAGGCCAAATTTTGTTCGGCGTTTTGGCTTCGGCTGCCATTCTGTGGGCTTTGCGACCCAATATCAAACGCCTGATTCAGGGTAACGAGCGTCGTATTACCTTCGGGCGCTCCTAGTCGCCCGGACAAAGATGACCCTGCTTGTCATTGGCGGTGGCGCCATTGGCACACTTCTCGCGGCCCGACTCGCGCCAACACATGGCTCGGTGGTTCTGGCCGCGAGGCCGCGCACAGCCGCAGCCGCACGGGCGCAGGGGGGATTGCGGCTTGTAGCGCACGATGGTCAGGAGCATCTTTTGCCTGTGCCGGTGTTTGCCTCCATTGCCGCGGCCTTCGCGGAGCAAAAACAATACGATTTGGTGATTTTTGCGGTCAAATCATATCACACAGCCACCGCGGGCCAAGAGCTGTTGAATGCTGGCGGCGATGGATTGCCATTGTTGTGCATTCAGAACGGGGTAGGAAATGAAGAGACACTGGCTGATTTATTGCCTCATTCCGCCATCCTGGCTGGCGTGCTGACCACACCGGTGGCCGTATTGGGCCCGGCCCATGTCAAAATCTCCCGCCCTTCGTTCAAATTCGGACTGGCAGATGCAACACCGGGCAACAATCCGAACATTTTGCTCAAGACAGCATCCTGGCTGGCGGCAGCCAGCTTTGCTGTAAGCACTTACCACGACTATCGCTCGCTAAAATGGTCGAAATTGCTGATGAACATGCTGGCCAATGCGCAATCAGCTATCTTGGGCTACACGCCCGCCCAAATTTTTGACCACGCAGCTTTGGGCAATCTGGAACTGCGGGCCTGGCGAGAGGCGCTGGCTGTGATGCGGGCATTGGGCATCAAACCGGTGGCATTAGGTGGCTACCCCTTGCCATTGGCTGCGCAAGCTGTCACACATCTGCCCCTGGGATTAATGCGCCCCATCTTTGCCAAATTCATCGTTGGGGGGCGCGGCGATAAAATGCCTTCACTTTACTACGACCTGCATCCGCAACCACGGGCGCATAGCGAGATTGCATGGTTGAATGGCGCCGTGGCCCGGGCGGGCGCAGCCGCGGGCCTGCCTACGCCGGTCAACAGCACCCTGACCAGCGTCATGCAGCAACTCATCAGCGGCGAAGAAAATGTGGCTGACTGGGAAGGGGCCCCAGAAAAATTATTGACGGTTGTTGACACTCCTGCTACAATAAAACACAATTGACCAATCTTTAACACACCTGCACGAATCACCGTTGCTCATTCATAGAATTAGCACCGCGGCCTTCTTGCTACACTTATATTCAAGGTAACGACTAAATAATCGTAACGACTAACGTACCCGACTTCAATCACCACAAAGGCGCAAAGACACTAAGAACAGCAAGCATTTCAAAGCTTTTTCTTTCTTTGTGGCTTCGAGTCTTAGTGGTTTCTAGCCGGGCCACCTTAGTAGTAACGATTCAAGCAGGTAAATAACAAGCAGCATCGTTACGACACATTCGCAAGTATTATGATTTCTGACATTGTTTCATCTGACATCAAACTGCGCCGCCGCGCCGCTATCATTTCGATTGTAGTGGCTATCAGCCTGTTGATGATCAAATTTGTGGCTTATTACCTGACCGGTTCCGCAGCAGTCCTCTCCGATGCTCTGGAAAGTATTATCAATGTGGTAGCCAGCGGATTTGCCTTTCTCAGCATCATCATCAGCGCCCGTCCACCCGATGAGTCTCATCCTTACGGGCATGGCAAAATCGAATTTTTCTCCGCCGGATTCGAGGGGGCACTCATCGTCTTGGCAGCCATCGCCATCATTTGGGCGGCAGTGCCGACACTGCTACATCCCAAAATTTTGCCAAGTTTAGATATCGCCCTGATTTTATTGATTGTGGGAGGGGCGGTTAATTGGTTTTTAGGCGTTTATTTGATTCGGACAGGAAAAAAATCTAACTCGGCAACACTCATCGCCGATGGCAAACATGTGCAAACCGATGCTGTGACCAGTGCCGGGGTCATTATCGGCTTGCTGTTGGTTTGGCTCACCGGCTGGGATTGGCTGGACCCGGTGGTGGCTATCCTGGTGGCGCTCAACATCCTGCGCTCCGGCTGGCATTTGCTAAAAGAAGCCATTGGCGGCTTGATGGATGAAGCTGACCCTGAATTTTTAGCCCACATCACCGATATTTTGCAACAGAATCGACGCCCGGAATGGATTGCCCCCCACGAATTGCGCTCCTGGCGCAGCGGTGCTGCACGTCATATCGATTTCCACCTGGTCGCTCCCTGTTACTGGCAATTGTATTTGGTGCACCAGGCCCACGACGACATCCAAAACGCGGTGTTGCAGCAATTGGATGTACCAGGTGAGGTTACCATTCATTTTGACCCCTGCTCCTCCGATTACTGTCCCATGTGCAGCGTCGAGTCGTGCCCTGTGCGGCATGCTCCTTTCAAACAAGAAATTTTATGGACACCAGAGCTTTTGGTGGCCGGGCCCCCTTATCCAACGCGGCCCCCGCGGCGATTACAAAAAATGCGCAACGGGCTCGACAAATGCTTGAAGCGGGGACGAATGCGGGCCCGCCGCGGATGGGATGATGACTCAAGAATAATTGCTAGTGATACCGGCGAATAACGCCGATGACCTTGCCCCGCACTCGCACTTGCTCCGGTGCCAGCACAATGGGCTGGTACGCAGGGTCGGGGTTGGCCGGGCGTAGCTCGATTTTGTCACCCAGATGGTAGAAATACTTGAGCGTGGCCCCGGTCTCACTCTCTTCGTCAGTAACCTCCACCACCGCCATCTCTTTTGTTTCGACCTGAGGTTGACTGCGCACCAAAATAATATCGCCGTCATCCACCAGCGCATCGATCATCGATTGTCCCTTGACCTTGAGTGCAAAAACATCGCCGGTGCTGGGCAGCATATCTGCGGGCACGGCCACATGCGTCAGCGTGCTTTCGGGATCATCGGGCGTGGGGATGGGCTGGCCTGCCGCAATTTCGCCGTAAAACGGCACTGACCGCACCCGCCGCCCGAATTGCTGCGATGCCACCAAACGCAACCCGCGCGAAACTTCGCGGTTGCGAATAATGTGCCCCTTGCGTTCCAATTGATCCAAATTATAATTGACCACCGAGGTGGATGAAATTCCCACGGCCGCGCCAATTTCCCGAATCGTCGGCGGATAATCCTGCGATTCGATAAATTCACGAATAAAAGCCAAAATTGCCCTTTGGCGGGGGCGTAATTCTTTGGATGCGTGCCGGGCCATGCGCCATTCTCCTGGAGCGAAGGATGCAGGTATGTCATCTAACGATTTGTCACGAAGGCCCGAAGATGGGGCAGCGAGAGCGATGCTTCATCTTCTTCGCCGTTTCGTCGCGCCCTGCGTGATTGATGACAGTTACAGAACATTTTTTCTGTCTTAAGTATACCTGAACACATGTTCTTTGTCAAGTGTTTTTCCCAACTTTTTCCCAAATTGGAACAATCGTGCTGCTGACATCGTTTTGAAGATGCGCCCGAACTTGCCATTCTGCGCAACTATCGCTATCCTGCCGCTATGACTTCCTCTCCCGCCGGAACACTCATCCGCATCAAAAAGCAATCGGCCCAGGGCAACACGCTGTTCACCTACACTGGCTGGCTGCTGAATGATGGCGACCCCATGGCTATTTTGGCCCGATGGGAGCTGCCCGATTTGCACAAGACCTACACCACTTTTGCCCGCGGCGATTTGCTGCTGGAAGTTTTTTATCGTCAGCGGCCCTACAACATTTTTGCACTCTTTGCCGGGCAGAAAATTCCACCAGATGTGAATTGGCCCCAACAGATTGCCACTGTGTCATCAAAAACAATCTCGGCCATTTGCCAGAGCCTGGGCAGCCATTGTGCGCTCAAAGGCTACTACATCAACTTCACCCGACCGGTTCACTACGATTCCCGGCAGCATTGCCTGGCCTGGCGAGATGTCGCTCTGGACATGTGGATTCCGGCACAGGGCCCGCCGCAAATGTTGGATGAAGCAGATTATCGGGCTTTGAATTTGCCCGAAAGGGACCCGCAACTGGCCCGAGATATCGAAAACGCCCGTCAATCCTTGCTAAACCTTGCCCGAACCAACGCCATTCATCAAATCCTGAACTTATGACTTCGGCAACCCCGCGAACGCTCAAAAAACGCCTGCTGCTCATCCTGCTTGGCTTGGGCATGCTCTTGCTGTTGGGTTTTGGCCTGCTGCTGGTAGGCTACGCTCGCATTGCAACCACGCTGCCCCCGCCCGATGAACTGCAAGACCGCGCCAACACCTTCAAAACCACCACCATTTATGATCGGGATGGGCATCGCATCTATCAGGTTTTTCCTTCCAACACCGGCAAGCGCACCATGGTTCCCCTGGCCGATATCAGTCCCCAGATCATTAACGCAACGCTGGCCGTCGAAGATCCCAACTTTTACCAGCATCCTGGCGTCGATCCTGTGGGCATTGCCCGCGCACTTTACTACATCTTTCGCCAGGAAGCCACGCGGCCCGGAGGCAGCAGCCTGGTGCAGCAACTGGTCAAGCTCACCTATCTTTCACCCGAGCGCACCCTGAGCCGAAAAATCAAAGAGGCGGTGCTATCGCTGGAAATCAATCGCCGTTACAGCAAAGATGAAATTCTGGAAATCTACCTAAACCACATCTTTTACGGCAATCTCTCTTATGGTGTCGAGGCTGCGGCGCAAACCTATTTTGGCAAACATGCCAGCGACCTCACCCTGGCCGAGGCCGCATTACTGGCCGGCATTCCCCAATATCCGGGACAATATGATCCCTACACCCACTGGGAGGCGGTGCGCTACCGTCAGGCCGATGTCTTGCGGCTGATGGTGGAGCATGGGTTCGTCAGTCCTGCCGAAGCCAACCGGGCCTGGGCTGCCTATGACGCGCAGCCGCCAGAAGCAATTCTGGCCCCGCAGCGTGCAGATTTCCGTTATCCTCACTTTGTGATGATGGTGCGGGAGGAGCTGGAGGCCACCTACGGGCCCGAGGTTGTGACCAAGGGGGGCTTGCAGGTCTACACCACTCTTGATCCTGCGTTGCAGCAGATGGCGGAGCAGGCTGTGAGCCAGGGCATGGCATCGCTGCGCCAGCGTGACGTTCATGCCACCAACGCCGCGCTGGTGGCCCTGGCCCCGCAAACGGGCGAAATTCTGGCCCTGGTGGGCTCAGCCGATTTCAACAACGAAAGCATCGACGGGCAAATCAACATGGCCATTACTCCGCGCCAGGTGGGCAGCACCATCAAACCGCTGGATTATCTGGCGACATTCGAGAAGACCGAGGCTTACTGGACGCCCGCCACCCTCATTGTGGATGAGCGCACCGAATTTCCCGATGGCCCGGGCCGTCCGCCCTATGTGCCCCACAACTACGATGGACGTTTTCATGGCTTGGTCAGCGTGCGCAGCGCCCTGGCCAACAGCTACAACATCCCCGCGGTCAAGGCCCTGCAACATGCGGGCATACCTGCTTTCAAAAATCTAGCGCAGCGCCTGGGCATCAGCACCCTTACCCGTCAGGATTACGGCTTGGCGTTGGCTCTGGGCAGTGGCGAAATCAGCCTGCTGGAGATGGTCAGCGCCTACGCTACATTCGATAATCAGGGGATGCACACAGACCCGCACATCATCACGCGTGTTGAAACCCAGGATGGCGATTTGCTGGCAGACAACACCTATCCTTTTGCAGCGCCGGCCATTGCGCCCGAGCATGCTTTTCTCATCACCGACATACTCAGCGACTATCAGGCCCGCAAGCCTGCCTTTGGTAGTTCGGCCCGCTGGCTAGAGCTGACTGATCGTCCGGTGGCAGCTAAAACAGGAACCACCAACGACTGGCGGGATGGCTGGACCATTGGTTACACGCCGCAGTTGGTAGCGGGCGTATGGGTGGGCAACACCGATAACACTCCCATGAAGCACGTGGGCGGCGTGGGCGCGGCAGCTCCCATCTGGCAAACATTTATGCAGATGGCCCATGAATCGTTAGCGGTGCAGCCTTTTGCTCCTCCGCCGGGCGTGGTGCAACTGGAAATTTGCGAAGAAACAGGCATGTTAGTGGGGCCCGATTGCCAGCATCCCCAGCAGCGCTATTTCAAAGAAGACCAGTTGCCTCCTGTGCCCGATGAAGCCCCCTAGGAGGCGGAAGAGGGGGGATTGGAATTGAGACGGAAGACCGAGGACGGCTCAGCCGCGCGGGCGGCGGAGGGCCGGGGAGGGGCAGCCCCAGCGGGGCTTTGCAACGGTAGCCCGTGGCTTCAGCCGCGGGCGGAGGCGGACACGTGAGGCGCGGGCACATGGGCGCATGATGCACGGGCGTGCGGGCAACCCGCCGAGTCGCAGACTCGCCTGGTCGCGTTTTTTTTCGACGGAGGAGCTGGCGATTGACTACGAA